>MSHH01000025.1 GCA_001941075.1 Oscillospiraceae bacterium Zagget6
ATCACCGAGATGAACTCCGGCTGCATCTGCTGCTCTCTGGTGGGCGACTTCGGCCAGGCCCTGCGCCAGGTGCTGGAGCAGTACCACCCTGACCGCATCCTCATCGAGCCGTCCGGCGTGGGCAAACTCTCCGACGTGTCCAAGGCCGTGGGCCGCGTGGCCGAGGAGACCGACATGAAGCTGGGCAGCGCTGTCACTGTGGTCAACGCCAAAAAGTGCAAGATGTATATGAAGAACTTCGGTGAGTTCTTCAACGACCAGGTGGAGCACGCGGGGACTGTCATCCTCAGCCGCACCCAGGACATGAGCGAGGCCAAGCTCCAGGAGGTCATCGACCTGATCCGCACAAAGAACCCCCGCGCCACCATCGTCACCACCCCCTGGGACGACCTGACCGGTGGGCAGATCCTCTCTGCCATCGCCGGGGGCGACTCCCTGGCCGACGAGCTGATGGCCCTGCTCCACGCTCAGGACGACGGCCACGACGAGGAGCATCACCACCACCATCATCACCATCACGACCACGATGAGGATGAGGAGCACGAGCATCACCACCATCACGACCACGATGAGGACGCGGAGCACGAGCATCACCATCATCACGACCACGATGAGGATGAGGAGCACGAGCATCACCACCATCATGACCATGACGAGTGCGGCTGCGGTCACGACCACCATCATCATCACCACCACGGCCACGACGCCGATGAGGTGTTCACCTCCTGGGGCATGGAGTCCCCCCGCAAGTTCACCGAGGCGGAGATTCAGACCGCTTTGGAGGCCCTGGACACCGGCGCTTACGGCGCTGTCCTCCGCTCCAAGGGCATTGTCCCCTGCGTGGACGGCACCTGGCTCCACTTCGACATGGTGCCGGGCGAAATCGAGATTCGCCGGGGCAGCGCGGATTACACCGGGCGGCTCTGCGTCATCGGCTCCGACCTGAAAGAGGAGCAGGTGCAGGCGCTGTTCAACCTGTAAATTTATCTGACCCTTCCACTCCCCTTCCCCCCACGGGGAGGGGAGTATTTCCGCGAATGGAGGTTCCCCATGGCCCAAAACCCAATCCCTGTCTATCTGATCGCCGGTTTTCTGGACGGCGGCAAGACCAACTTCATCGCCCCCATGCTCTCCGGCAAGGACTTCACCGAGGACGAGCACACCCTCTTGATCGTCACCGAGGAGGGCGAGGAGGAATACGACCTGGACGCCCTGCGCCAGCGGGATGTGCGGGTGGAATATATCGACGGCGAGGAGGACTTCACACGGGAACGCCTGGCTAAGCTGGACGCCAAGTATCAGCCCTCCCAAATCGTCATCGAGTACAACGGCATGTGGCAAATCGCGGCCACCCAGGACGCCTTCCCCGACCACTGGACGCTGTACCAAATTGTCACCATCATTGAGTCCCCCACCTTCAACAGCTACGCCAAAAACATGGCCAGCCTGATGATGGAGAAGCTGCGATTGGCGGACCTCATCGTCTTTAACCGCTGCACCGATGAGCTGGCCCCCATGCTCCGCCAGCGGAACATCAAGCTGCTCAACCGCCGGGCGGAAATTTACCTGGAGTTCGACGGCGAGCGGATGGAGGAGTACGATGACGGCAGCGTCTGCCCCTTCGACCTGTCCAAGCCGGTGCTGGAGCTGAGCGACGAGGACTTCGGCTTCTGGTACACCGATTGCCAGGACAAGCCCGACCGCTACGAGGGCAAGCTGGTGCGGTTCCACGGCATGGTGGCCCAGTCCCCCAAGTTTCCCAGAGGCTCTTACGCCGTGGGCCGGTTCGCCATGGTGTGCTGCGCCCAGGACACCGCTTTTCTGGGGATGCTCTGCTACGGCCCGGAGCAGAAAAAGCTGAAAAACAAGGACTGGGTGGAGGTCACTGCCCGCGTCCGCATCAAAAACCTGCGGGTGCTGGGAGGCGAAGGCCCGGTGCTGTACACCACCGAGGTCAAGCCCGCCGCAGCCCCGGAGGACACGATGGTGTACTTCTAAAAAACGCAAAAAAACGCTGGGATTCGAGAAACTTCTCCCGAATCCCGGCGCTTTTTCATTTTAAATGTGCAATTTCTCAGCAGAGCTTGGCTCCGGCGGGGATCTTGTCGTCCACCATCAGCAGGTTCAGCTTTTCCTCGCCGTACTCGGTGTGGACGGCGGAGATGAGCATCCCGTTGGACTCAAAGCCCATCATCTTTCTGGGGGGCAGGTTGACGATGGCCACCAGCGTCTTGCCCACCAGTTCCTCCGGCTTGTACCAGGCGGCGATGCCGGACAAAATCTGCCGGTCTGTGCCGGTGCCGTCGTCCAGGGTGAAGCGCAGCAGCTTCTTGGACTTCTTCACGGCCTGGCAGTCCTTGACCTTCACGGCCCGGAAGTCGCTCTTCTCGAAGGTGGCGAAGTCCACCTTTTCCTCGGTCTGAGGCTCCACCTCCAGGGCGGGCAGGGCGGCCTTGGCCTCGGCAGCCTTCTTCTCGGCTTCGATGGAGGCCAGCTCCGCCAGCTCCTTTTTCAGGTCGATGCGGGGGAACAGGTTCTCACCCTTGGTGACGGCGGCGTCGGGAGCCAGCAGGCCCCACTGGGCGGCGCTGTCCCAGTCGGTGCGGTCCGCGCCGATTTGGGCGAAAATCTTCTCCACCGTGTCGGGCATGAAGGGGGTCAGCAGGACGGAGCAAATGCGGATGGTCTCCAGCAGGTTGTACATGACGCGGGCCAGGCGGGGCTTGGTCTCCTCGCTGCGGGCCAGCACCCAGGGAGTGTTTTCGTCGATATACTTGTTGGCCCGGTCAATGACCTTGAAGATTTCGATGAGGGCGGTCTGGAAGGTGTACGTCTCCATCAGGCCCTCGTACTTCTCCCGGAGGCCGGAGGCCATGGAAATCAGCTCGGCATCCTTTTCCTCGTCTGCGGCCTGCTCCACCGGCAGCTTGCCGCCGAAGTATTTGCCCACCATGGCAGTGGTGCGGCTGACCAGGTTGCCCAGGTCGTTGGCCAGGTCGATGTTAATGCGGTTGATGAGCAGCTCGTTGGAGAAGTTGCCGTCGCTGCCGAAGGGGAACTCCCGCATCAGGTAGTACCGCAGGGCGTCCACGCCGTAGCGCTGGGCCAGGATCACCGGATCCACCACGTTGACGGTGGTGTTCTCCTTGCTCTTGGAGATTTTGCCGCCGTCCAGCAGCAGCCAGCCGTGGCCGTAGACCTTTTTGGGCAGGGGCAGGTCCAGCGCCATCAGCAGGGCGGGCCAGATGATGGAGTGGAACCGGACGATTTCCTTGCCGATGAAATGCACGTCGGCAGGCCAGTACTTGTCAAAGTCGTCGTACTTGTCGTTCATATAGCCCAGGGCGTTGATATAGTTGGAGAGGGCGTCCACCCAGACGTAGACCACGTGCTTGTCGTCGAAGGTGACGGGCACGCCCCAGGTGAAGCTGGTGCGGGAGACGCACAGGTCCTCCAGGCCGGGCTTGATGAAGTTGTTGAGCATCTCGTTCCGGCGGCTCTCCGGCTCCAGGAAGTCGGGGTGTTCCTCAAAGAGCTGCTCGATACGCTTCTGATACTTGGACAGCCGGAAGAAGTAGGCTTCCTCCTCCGCGTCCTGGACCTCCCGGCCACAGTCGGGGCACTTACCGTCCACCAGCTGGGCCTCAGTCCAGAAGGACTCGCAGGGGACGCAGTATTTGCCCTTGTAGGAACCCTTATAAATATCGCCCTTGTCGTGGAGCTTCTTGAAAATTTCCTGAACGCTCTTGACGTGGTAATCGTCGGTGGTGCGGATGAACCGATCGTTGGAGATGTTCATCAGCTTCCACAGGTCCTTGATGCCGCCAGACCCCTCCACAATGTTGTCCACAAACTGCTGGGGAGTGATGCCGGCGGCCTTGGCCTTCTGCTCGATTTTCAGGCCGTGCTCGTCGGTGCCGGTCAGGAACATCACGTCATAGCCGCACATCCGCTTGTAGCGGGCCATCACGTCAGTGGCCACGGTGCAGTAGGTGTGGCCGATGTGCAGCTTGTCCGAGGGATAGTAGATGGGGGTGGTGATATAAAACTTCTTTGCCATTTCTTCTCCTCCTGTCCCCCGCCGAATGGAAGCGGGGATATGGATATGCCATCTGGTTTTTCCTTTTGCACAGCTTTTTTGGTATCTTCAACCAAACAGCAAGCTCTATCCCCTCTTGCCTCCCCTGAAAGGGGAGGAGGGCCGCCGCCCTTGGCGGTGGCGGAGGGGTTTGCCACAAAGCTGAACAAATTAAGATAATCAGATTCTGCTATATACCGCAACTCGAAAAATCAGGCGGCAAAACTCATTATATCCTCTTTTCCGGCAGGTTGCAAGCGGCAGAGCGAAGAAATGGAAAAAAGACGGCCCGCACGGTTAAATCGTACGGTGCCGTCTGAATCATGGCTGAATAAAGTGTATCATCAAAGCAATCAGGTCCAGTACTGTTGTCGGATTGCCAACACCGCTAGCACCAGCACCACAGCGGCGGAGGGGTTTCACCCCAAAAGCAAAAACCGCGCCGAAACCCAGGCGTACCCGGTTCCAGCGCAGGTTTGGCGTTTTCCCGCTTTACTTCAAATACTCCGGCCCAAAGCCGTAGGGCAGCAGCGCTTTCAGCGGCAGGGAGACATACTCGTGGTCGCCTCTGGCGATGAGCACCTCCAGTTCCGGCGCGAACTCGTAGAGCATCTGGCGGCAGGAGCCGCAGGGCCAGCAGTAGTCGTCGCTGTTGCCTGCGATGGCCAGCTTGACGAACCCGTCCCGGCGACCCTCGCTGATGGCCTTGACCAGGGCGGTGCGCTCGGCGCAGAAGGAGGAACCAAAGGCAGCGTTTTCCACGTTGCAGCCGGTGAAAACGCTGCCGTCGTCACAGAGCAGCGCCGCGCCGACGGGGAAGTGGGAATAGGGGCAGTAGGCGCGTGGGAGCATGGAGAAGGCCAGCTCCACCAAAGCGCTGTCAGTCATATCGATCACCGTCTTTCCAGGATATTCACCAAATGAGGTAACTGACAGTATACCACAGCGCCGGGGGTTTTGCCACGGTTTCTTTTGCTGTTTTACAAAGTTTTTGCTCAAAAAAGCGGCGTTTGCCTGACGTTTCCATTTCCAGGTCCGGTCACGGCTCCGCCAGCTGCCGCCGCAGCTCCGCCACGGCTTTTTTCTCGATGCGGCTGACCTGCACCTGGCTGACCCCCACGATTCGGGCGGTTTTTTCCTGGGTCAGCCCCCGGTAATAGCGCAGGAGAATGACCATCCGCTCCCGCTGGGGCAGGCGGTTCACTGCCTCCCGGAGGGACAGCCGCTCCAGCACCCGCTCCTCCATGCCCTCGTCCCCCAGCAGGGACTCCAGCGTCAGCCCGTCGGCGGTCTCCATCTGGAGGGACGCCACGGTTGCCACGGCGTTCTCCGCCGTTGCGATGTCCTCCGGCTCCAGGCCGGTCTCCGCCGCCAGCTCGGAGAGGGCCGGTTCCCGGCCCAGCGCCCGCCGCAGCGCCTCCCGCGCCGCGCAGACCTGGGCCGCCTTTTCCTTGACGGTGCGGCTGACCTTCACCGCCCCGTCGTCCCGGAGGAACCGGCGAATTTCCCCCGCGATTTTCGGCACCGCATAGGTGGAGAACTGAGTACCATAGGCCGGGTCGTAACCCTGAATGGCCTTCAAAAACCCGATGCACCCCAGCTGAAACAAATCCTCCGGGTCCACGCCCCGTCCGGTGTACCGCTTGACCACCGACCAGATGAGCCGGTCATTTTCTACCAAAATCTGCTCACAGGCCGCCCGGTCGCCGCTCTGGGCGGCCTCCAACAGCGCGCCCTGCTCCACCGTCATGGTCGCCCGACCCGGACAGAGATTTTCTTCCGCATGGTAACGGTGGTGCCCTTGCCCACCGCTGACCGGACCCGCATGGCGTCCATAAAGCTCTCCATAATGGTGAAGCCCATGCCGCTGCGGTCCGCGCCGCCGGTGGTGAACATGGGTTCCCGGGCTTTTTCCAGGTCGGGGATGCCCACGCCCCAGTCCCGGACGGTGATCTCCACCGTATTGTCCTCGAACAGCCGCAGGCGCAGCAGCACCCGGCCAATGGCGTCGGGGTAGGCGTGGACGATGACGTTTGTCACCGCCTCGGAGACGGCGGTTTTCACGTCCCCCAGCTCCTCCAGCGTGGGGTCCAACTGGGCCGCGAAGCAAGCCGCCGCCGCCCGCGCAAAGCCCTCGTTGGCGCTGCGACTGTCAAATTCCATTTTTACCTGGTTGATCGGTCTCATATGTAACCCCCCTGTCACGGCAGAAACGACACGGACAGCACCTTATGCAAATTGGCCGCACGAATGACCTTGGCCGGCTGGCGGGGCACGTTGACGACCTGCATCGTTCCGCGCACCTCCTGCATCCGGCGGCAGGTGCGCAGCAGCACCGCAATGCCGGAGGAGTCCATAAAGGTCAGCTGAGCCAGATCCAGCACCAGCCGCCGGGGGAACCGGCTCTCAATCTCCCGGTCCAGCTCCAGCATCAGCTGCCGGGCAGCGTGGTGGTCGATCTCGCCGGAGAGCCGCACCGTCAGCTCCCGGTTTTTTGCGGTACAGGTCATTGGCATAGCGTGTCCCTCCAAACAAAAACGTCCCGCGCCGCCCGACGGGGCGGTACAGGACGATTATACGGGAGGACGGGCAAAAACCCGGTCGAAGGCTGGGGACGGAACGAAGTTTTTTGTGGTGCGGCGGACGGAGAGCGTGGTAGAATGAGCTGTTAGCTATTAGCTATTGGCTGTTAGCTCAGATCGTGCTTGCTGTTTGAACAGCATTTTTGTCTGGCATGGCACAGGTGAAGTACCTTTTGATAAGTGACCACCCCTCTTGCTGCCCCTGTGAAGCGCGGGCCGCATGGCCAATTCCTCTTTCGCGCAAATGCAGGGAGCTATGGCCCTTTAGGGCCATGCGAGTCGCAAAAAGGGAGGTGGCGCGGCGCAAGCCGCGACGGAGGGTTCCTGACACAGGGTCAACTCAAAAGGGGCTTCACAGAAAATTTTTTTGAAAAAAGTGAAAAAACACTTGACTATGAAGTTAGTTCATACACTACACTCGTATTATGGAAACCGAAAGCAGTTCCGAACAACAGCCTGACAGGAGGACATCGAGATGAAAATAAAAGAGGTCGAAACGATTTTAGGCGTGGACCGCGCCAACATCCGCTATTACGAACGGGAGGGGCTGCTGCTCCCGGCCCGGAACGAAAACCGCTACCGCGACTACAGCCAGGAGGACGTGGCACAACTCAAGACGGTGGTCATCCTGCGCAAGCTGGGGGTGCCGGTGGCGGAAATTCGGGAAATTCTCAACGGGCGGCAGTCCATGACCGACGCCCTGGCGGAGAACGAGGAAAATCTGAAAAAGCAGCTGGAGGAGCTGAACGGTGCGCTGGCCCTGTGCCGCCGCCTGGAGCAACAGCAGGTGGAGCTGGACACCTTCGACCAGGACTATTACTGGGAGGAGATGCACCGGGAGGAGCAGACCGGCGGCGGCTTCCTGGACATCTGCAAGGATTACCTGGCCTTCGAGAAGGACGTTTTCAATCATGTATTTTGGGACGGCACCGACATGGCCGAGGGCTTCGGCTGGACCGGCTGGAAGGCCAAAGTGTTCCCGCTGCTTTTGGTGTTGGCGGTGCTGGTGTTTGTGGGGCTGTTCGCGCTGCTGCTGGGGGATACCTTCCTGGAGGGTTTCCTGATGCCCTTGGAGGTGCTGCTGCTGGTCTCCGTCCTGTTCCTGCCGGAGTTCCTGCTGCGCAAGAGGTTCCCAAAAGCCGCGCAGCTGTGGAAAAAGGAAGTCTCCGCCCTGGCGCTGGTGGCGGGGGTGCTGGTCATCCTGTGGGTGGCTGTGATGCTGCTCAACGACAGGTTCCACTTCCTGTTCTGAGACGACACAATTCCATCTGAGACAGAAAATCGCCCCCGGCGGAGTGCTTGGCTCTGCCGGGGGCGCGTGGTTTTGCGGGACGGAGGGGTGTCACTTTAACCCCTTCCGAATTTCCTCCATAATGCGTACCATCAGCCCCACCCGCAGGAAGGGGGTCATCAGGTAATACCCGTCCACGTAGGGGGCGGTCTGCCGGGCGACCTCGGCGGAGATGCGCACCGCCAGGTCTTCGCTCTCGGCCCGGTCTTTGTCCTTGTAGAGCTGGATGATTTCGTCCGCCACGTCGATACCCGCGATCTCGCTCTGCATATAACAGGCGTTGCGGTAGCTGACCACAGGGATGATGCCCCCCAGAATCTTGCCCGTCAGGGTCTCTCTGGCAAGGCGCAGGTTTTCCAGGGCGCGGGCGGTCAGCACCGGCTGGGTCAGAAAGCCGCTGACCCCTGCCGCTTCCTTCTCTCTGGCCCGGGACAACTCCACCTGGAAGTTCCGGGCGTTGACGTTGAGAGCGCCGTAGACCCGGAAGGGCCGCTCCAGTTCGGTGCGGTTCAGGTCGCCCACGAACCGGGCCAGCTTGCGGGAGTTGAACTGGAAAACCGACTTGACCTCGTCCCGCTCGGCGGAGGGCACTGGGTCGCCGGTGACCAGCAGCACGTTGTCCACCCCCTCCACGTTCAGCCCCAGCAGCAGGGCTTTGGTGGCGTTGCGGTTCCGGTCCCGGCAGGTCAGGTGGGGGATGGGGTCGATGTCCAGCTCCCGCCGCAGCTTACAGGCCAGCAGCGAGGAGTCCATGCTGGCCCGCCCGATGGGGCAGTCCGCGATGGTGATGGCGTCCACCCCGGCGGCCTTTAGCGTCCAGGCCCCGGCCATAAATTTGCCCAGCTGGGCGTTTTTGGGCGGGTCCAGCTCCACAGCAAAGACCTTTTGTCCCCGCTCCAGCTTGTCCCACAGGCGGTTGGGGACGTGCTTTTCCGCCGGAGCGGAGGGGTGGGGCGCGATATGGTGGACAGGCGTGGTCCCCCGCTGCTCCAGCAGGGCTGCGGTCTGGGCGATGTGCTCCGGGGTGGTGCCGCAGCAGCCCCCCAGAATCCGCACTCCCAGCCCGGCCAGCTCCGCCATTTGCAGGGCGTAATAGCCGGGGTCGCCGTCGTAGAGGGTGCGCCCGTCCACCACCACGGGATAGCCCGCGTTGGGCATGGCGGAAAAGAGGGCGTTTTGCAGGTCCAGCTCCCCCACCAGGCGGCGCATATGGTACGCGCCGGAGACGCAGTTCAGCCCCACCGCGTCCACCTGGGGGCAGGCCCGCAGCTCCTGCACCAGCGCCCCGCCGCTGCGCCCCTCCCGGGTGTACCCGTCGGGCTGAACGGCGAAGGACACCAGAACGAACGCCTCCGGGCGCTGCTCCTTGACATACGCCGCAGCCTGGGCCAGACAGGACTGGTCGCTGTTGGTCTCAAAGAGGAAATGGACGGCGCCCAGCTCCAGAAACACGTCCAGCACCTCCCGCACTGCGGGCCAGGCGCTGTCCTCCCCCACCTGGGGGACGGGGCCGAGGTCGGCAAAGACGAAGGCGTCCCGGCCCTGAGCGGCTTCGCAGGCCAGTTGCCACCCGGCGGTCACGGCCTCCCGGAGCAGGGCGTGGTCGCCCCCCAGGGAGACGGCGTTCAGGCCGAAGGTGTTGGTCTTGATGGCCTTTGCCCCAGCGTCCAGGTAGGCCCGGTGAATGGCCAGCACGCTCTCCGGGCGGCGGAGGTTGGCCAGCTCACAGGTGAAGTCCGCGTCCCGGTTCTGCTGCACCCAGTAGGTGCCCATGGCCCCGTCGAACAGGAGGGGGCGGGTGGTTAAGTAGGTTCTAATATCCATGTGGTGTTCCTTTTTTAATTAGCAATGTGCAATGGAGCCATTAGCTATTAGCTGTTAGCCATTAGTTCAGATAGTGCTTGCCGTTTGAACAGCATTTTTGTTCAGCATAGTGTAAGTTTTCCGCAGAGAAGTGCTTTTTGGCAACGAACCACCCCTCTTGCCGCCCCTGTGAAGCGCGGGCCGAATGGCCAATTCCTCTTTCGCGCAAATGCAGGGAGCTATGGCCCTTTTGGGCCATGCGAGTCGCAAAGGGGAGGAGGGCCGCCGCCCTTGGGCGGTGGCGGAGGGGGTTTCTCACCCCAGCACCTCTTTCGCAATATCCACGCTCTGTTTCGCGTCCTTGGCGTAATAATCCGCGCCGATCTCCGCAGCGTACTCCGGGGTCAGCACCGCGCCGCCCACCCAAATTTTACAGGGATGGCCGCTGTCGCGCAGGGCCTGAATGGTGGCGGCCATCGAGGAGACGGTGGTGGTCATCAGGGCGGAGAGGCCCACCAGATGCACGTCCTGGCGAATGGTTTCCTCCACCACCCGCTCCACCGGCACGTCCCGGCCCAGGTCGATGACCTGATAGCCGTAGTTCTCCAAAATCACCTTGACGATGTTCTTGCCGATGTCGTGGATGTCCCCCTGAACGGTGGCGATGATGATTTTCCCCTTGCTGACGCTGGAGCCGCCCCGGTTCAGGATGCTGGTCTTGATGACCTCGAAGGCTTCGCAGGAGGCGTTGGCGGAGTTGATGAGCTGGGGCAGGAAAATCTCGCCCTTCTCGTACCGATCCCCCACCCGGTCCAGGGCGGGGATGAGCAGCTCGTTGATAATTTCCAGCTCGGTTTTGCCTTGGAGCAGCTCTTTCGTCAGCCGGGCGCACTCATCCTTCAGCCCCTTGGCAATGGCGGTGTCGATGTCCATCCCGGCGCTGGCGGCGGGAGCAACAGGCGCGGTAGAAGCGGCATTTGCGAACCGCTGGATATAGGCGGCGCTGTCCACGTCCTCGCCGGAGAGGACGCGGTAGGCGGCGATGGTGTCCATAATTTGCGCCTGGTTGGGGTTGACGATGGGCAGGTCCAGGCCGCAGTACATGGCCTGTGTCAAAAAGCTCTGGGTGATGCGGATGCGGTCGGGCAGGCCAAAGCTGATGTTGGACACCCCCAGCACGGTATGCAGCCCCAGTCGCTCCGTCACCCAGCGGACGGCTTTCAGCGTCTCCACCGCCTGGTCCTGCTGGGCGGAGACGGTCAGGGTCAGGCAGTCGATGTAGACATCCTCCCGGGGGATGCCGTAGGACAGGGCGGCGTTCAAAATCCGCTCCGCAATGGCGAACCGGGCCTCGGCGGTCTGGGGGATGCCGTTTTCGTCCATGGTTAGGCCCACCACTCCCGCGCCGTACTTCTTCACGATGGGCAGAACGGTGTCCAGCACCTCTTGCTTGCCGTTGACCGAGTTGACGATGGCCTTGCCGTTGCACACCCGCAGCCCGGCTTCAATGGCCCTGGGGTCGGAGGAATCGATTTGCAGAGGCAGAGAGACAACGCCCTGGAGGGCCTTCACCACGTCGGCCATCATCCTGGGTTCGTCCAGACCGGGCAACCCCACGTTCACGTCCAGAATGTCCGCGCCCGCGTCCTGCTGCTCGATGCCCCGCTCCAGAATATAGTTCAGGTCGTACTCCCGCAGCGCCTGCTGGAACCGCTTTTTGCCGGTGGGGTTGATGCGCTCCCCGATGACCCGCACGCCGTTTAACTCGGTGACGTGGGAGGGGCAGCACACCCCCTGCCGGGGTTTGCCCTGCCGGGGAGCGGGGGGTTTCCCCTCCAACTTGATCCGTAGGGAGGAGATGAACTCCGGCGTAGTGCCGCAGCAGCCCCCCAGCAGCTGCACCCCCAAGTCCAGATAGGGCAGCAGCTGGGCGGAAAACTCCTCCGGGGTGATGGTGTAAAGATTGGTGGCCGGGTCGGGCAGCCCCGCGTTGGGCTTGACCACCATTGGCAGCGTCGTCCACTGTGCCAACTCCTGGGCCAGCGGGAAAATCTCCTTTGGGCCAAGGGAACAGTTGAACCCAATGGCGTCCACTCCCAGCCCCTCCAGCGTCAGCGCCATGGCGGGGACGGTGCAGCCGGTGAAGGTGCGGTGGTTTTCCTCAAAGGTCATGGTGGAGAGGATGGGGAGGCGGGTGTTCTCCTTGGCCGCCAGCACAGCGGCCTTCATGTCGTAGAGGTCGGTAAAGGTCTCGAACACCACCAGGTCTGCCCCGGCGTCCTCCCCTGCCGTCACCATCTCCCGGTACAGCTCGTAAGCGTCCTCAAACCGCAGCGTCCCCAGCGGCTCCAGCAGCTCCCCGATGGGGCCAACGTCCAGCGCCACCAGCGCCCCGGTGCCCTCCACGGCGGTACGGGTCAGCGCCACCGCCTGGTGGATGACCTGGCTGACGGTGTACCCGGTGCCCTCCAGCTTGTGGCCGTTGGCTTGGAAGGTGTTGGCGTAGATGATGTCGCTCCCCGCCTGGAGATACCGCCGGTGAACGTCCGTCACCACCTCCGGGGCGGTGAAGCAGAGAATTTCCGGCCTCTGGCCCAATTTCAGCCCCGCAGCCTGGAGTTGGGTGCCCATGGCGCCGTCCAGCAGGAGGTAGGGGCGGGATTTTAATAATTCTACAAAGTTCATAAGGGGAACCTCTCACTTTTCAAATTTGCAATGTGCAATGAGCAATGTGCAATGGACGGGTTTGCAGCGTGATTCGAGAAACCCCTCCGCCACCGCTTAAAGGCGGCGGCCCTCCTCCCCTTTCAGGGGCGGCAAGAGGGGCGGTCAATTACAAAAGGTATTTCTCTATGGAAAACTTGTACCAAGCTAGACAAAAACGCTGTTCAACCGGCAAGCACAAACTTAACTAACAGCTAACGGCTAATAGCTAACAGCTCATTCCCGTTTTCCGCAGGTTTTCCCATTCCTCCGCAGCTGACAGGTGCGGAACAGCCCGCAATTTGCGCAGCTTGGTTCCCGGTGGGGCCGGGGACTGTCCGCCGCGCCCAGCACCGCCGTCACCGACTTCCGGGGAATTAAGATCCCGCTTTGGCTGACGGTCAGCCCGATGCGCCGCCGGGTGTCCAGCAGCTCGCAGAATCCCTGTTGCTGGCCGATGGGCAGGTCGCCGTAGCCGGGGCTGAACCGGTCCGTCAGGTAAAGGCCACGGGCGGCGTAGTCACGCTTCAAATCGGCCTCGAAGTTGTCGCAAACGTTTTCTATGGCGGTGCTGGCGCAGCTGTCCAGAATCAGCGCCTTTGCCATGTCCGTCACCTGAGCGCGCATGAGCAGCGTCTCCACGTCCGGTCCCAGGGTGGCGGCCATCAGCACCGCCTCGCCGCACCCCGCCAGCAGGGTCTGGATGTCCTGCCCCTCCAGGGCGAAGTCCGTCCCCCGGAGCCGTCCCCCGTCCAGAGGAAAGACCCGGTAGGTCAGCCGGGGACGGGCGGTCTCCAAAATGCGCTGAGCGCAGGCGGCGATGTCCGCCTCCAACTCTGGCGGCACCTCCCCGCCGTTGTACCCCAGATAGAGCAAAATCTCGTTGGGGTTGATGTGTTCCAGTTTTGGGTGCAGCATGGCAGTCAATTCCTACCTCTTTAGAAGGTTGTTGGTTCTATTATATCGGGGACGGGGGGAAATGTAAACCCTCCTGCAAAAAAGTTCGCCCTCCGGCAGACGCCGGAGGGCGGGAATTGCTTTGGGAAATTTTGCTTTACTTTGTGTTCTGTCCGCTCTCCTCCAGCGTCCAGCGCTTGAAGGTGCCGGGAGAGACGTGGAGCATCTGGGACGCAGCCCGGGCGCTGATCTCCCCAGCCTGGTACATGGCGTAAACTGACTGGAATTTGCGGGGGCGCTTCGCTGGCGGGCGGCCCAGGCGGACGCCGCGCTCCCGGGCGTTTTTCAGACCCTCACTCTGACGGCGGACCAGGTCGGCGTGGCGCATGGCCTCATCTTCTCGGATGACGGCGAGGACCTGTTCGCTCAAAGCGTCGTCGCCCAGCAGAGTGCGGAGCTTGGCTTCGTTTTCGGATAACATGAAAATCCTCCAATCCAGCGGTATCTTGGCGATACTGCGGTAACATCATTATGATGATTATATGGAATCATGCAGAAAAAGTCAACATAAGGAACTATCAAAAAACGTGCGATTTTGGAATGTCTTTTCTGTGAAAAACGATTAAACGTCCTCCCTTTCCTATCGCGTGAAATTCATGCTATTTTTCACGGGTTTCACGGGAAAAGACGCAGGAATTTCCCGCCGGAGCCGTTGTCACGCCTTTGACCACTGGACCCCCTGCTTGGAATCTTTCAGGACGATTCCCTGCTCTTTCAGCTGGTCCCGAATTTCATCCGATCTGGCCCAGTTTTTGTTTTTCCGGGCCTCAGCCCGCTCCAGCAGCAGGGCACGGACCTGTTCGGCCTCCTCGGGGGCGGCGTCGGCAGGGCCAGTGATGGTGTAATCCGCCGTTTCCGCGTGGTTTTCGGTCTTGGCGGCGGAGCGGACCTTGGCGGCCCCGGCCAGCAGGTCCAGAGACAGCACCCGGTCAAAGTCGTCCAGCAGGTAGAGCTTGGTGGCGTCGTCCAGCCCCTTGCCTTTCAGCACGTCGTAGACGCTGGTAATGGCCAGAGAGGTGTTCAGGTCGT
>MSHH01000026.1:0-11984 GCA_001941075.1 Oscillospiraceae bacterium Zagget6
CATTCTTTTCCCTTCGCTTCACCGGAGAGAACCCGGATCCTGCTGGGGAGGAGATACGCATCCTCCGGCGGCGCCTGCTCCATGCGGATCTGCGGCGTCCCCTTATTGCCGGTCATGACGTTCCACCAGCTGTTATCCACGTTGGTGTATTCTGCCTCCTCCCGTTGATACGGCAGAAGCAATTCAGAAACCTTCGTTACATGCTGTACTCTCGCCTTCGCCTCGCTGCTTTCAGGATCTGCCCCTTCATATCCTTCCTTCGTCCAAAATTCAGTGAAATACTGGGGATACACCTGATAGATAAACGGAGCTAAAACCATCAGGGAGCCATCCCCCATCGTTTCGGCTGAAAACCAGCCCCGCTTTGGAAATCCCATTCTGGTTGCCTCAGCCAGGACTTCCCGCTGTTCTTCGTTTAACCCGTCAAAGAGTTCCCCGCTTCCGCCAAAGACATAACCGTAAGGCCGCTTCTCCGTTTTATACAGTCTCATGGCCACCTTTCGGCTAAATTCTGCTGTATTGGCGCTTGTTTTGTACAGTCTCGCACAATCGACTCCAGGAACAAATCCGCCCTGATTGGAAACCACATAATAAGCTCCGTGCATGATTGCAAAGGAAATCTTGTCGTCTTCGCCGGTCAGATGCTCGCTCTCGTGCTCATCCTCCGGCGCCGGAGACAGATACTGAAAAAAGCGATTTTCATAAGCATCCGCCTCCGGGAAATAAAGACAAAACCGACATTCATTGCTGCCGTTCACGTCCGTTCCGCGAAACCCGCCATGCACATAGTAATGTCGGATCGGGAGATCTCTCCACTCCTCAACATCAATGTAGGGGGCCGCGTAATAGGAATCTTCCAACGGCTTATACAACTCTTTTTGCTCCATTCATTTCTCCTTTTCTCGTGGTTGTTGTTTTCCCGTGGTTGTTTACCCGTTTTTTGTGATCACATCTTAACTTGCTGAAAATATTTTAGTCTGCTGATCGCACTTTGGTATACCAATTTTCTTTGTTGTATGTTATAATTTTCATATCATTTATAAAACATATCATTTTTAAAAAACAGCAACGATTCAGAACTACAGTATATTTTGACAGGAGGCCCCTTATGAAAAACGACAGACAAGCATCCATCTCTCCCCTGCTGAAGCTTTTCTATGAAAGCACCAGCCTCCCTGTCACGGTCTTTGAAAAGAAAGCCATCTGTGAAAGGTACGCATTGGCGCAGCAGGACTATAATCTTCCGCTGCTGCTGTACTCTTCCCTGTCAGGGGACCTCCCGAACGTCTGGTATGCCTGCACCCCGGAAGATGTGTATTTCGCCGGAATTCATCTTCCCGGAACTGATACATCCATCATGCTGGGGTCTACGCTTCTTATTGACTGTACAAAACACGAGGCGCTTCGGATCACGATCCGGATCGGAAGAAAGACTGAGAATCTGGACACTGTCCGGCAGTATTTTGACAGTATCCACCCACATTCGATTGCCGGCATAAAAGCATCCATTCAGCTTCTCTGCCGACTTCTTGATTTGGAAGTCCCAGAGGACATCCCACAGGCGGATTTCCAATGGAGCCTTCCCTACAAAGTCAAAACACGCATAATAGAGGAAGAAGAAGGCTACAGCAATCCGGACCTGGAGCACCAGATTCTGACCTGTATCCAACAAGGCGACCTTTCTGCGATAAAAAAGCTTTATCGGGAAGTCATCCTGCCTCTCAAAATAGGAGAACCCAACGATCTTATCTCAATCAAAATTTATATATCGACTGCAAACATGATTGCTTCCCGGCAGTCTATGCAAAGCGGTGTAGATTACACGCGGGCGAACGCAACCTATAACCGATTTCTGGAAAAAATTTTGGTTGCTCAGTCCATGCCCGAACTGACCGAATGTTTTTATGCAATGATTCAGGAATATACAAAAATGAATGCCGAACTGTCAGAGCTTTCTTCCGGTTCTATCCTGGTGCGGCGAATTTCGCAATATACCAAAAGCCATATTACTGAAAAACTGAGTACCAGCGTTTTTGCAGAAGAATTGGGAATGAATGCTGCCTATCTCAGCACTCATTTCAAAAAAGAAACCGGAAAAACCATTGGGGCGTTTATCCAGGAAGAGAAGATCCGCGAAGCAAAACGGCTTTTACTGGAAAGTGATCTGAGTCTGGCCGAAATCAGCAGTTTTCTGAATTTCTCCTCAGAAAGCTATTTCTGTGCCGTTTTCAAAAAAAATACCGGCATGACTCCTCAAGTCTACCGGCAAGGATGATTTTTAAGGCTATAAGGAAAGCCAATTATGCGAACCAAAAGCGTGCATATATTTTTCGGGAGGTTCGCACCGGATTTCGTTTGTTTTAATGTCGTGCAGAATAGAATTCCATAGGGTCTTTCACCCTTTGATTTATGATTTTTGCTGTTTTTCACAAAAAAGCAGCGTGCAAATGCTCCTGTATTGGGAATGTTTGCTGTCGAGGCCCATGCGGGCCTCGTGGATTGAAATCAAATTTGCTATGATGTTGGCAAAGGAGTGTGATGTCGAGGCCCATGCGGGCCTCGTGGATTGAAATTCTGTTGGGGCAATCTTTCCGGCTGGAACAACCTGTCGAGGCCCATGCGGGCCTCGTGGATTGAAATCCCGTGCCAGGATATGAGCGTGGCAGGCAGACGCGGTCGAGGCCCATGCGGGCCTCGTGGATTGAAATGATCATCACGATTCTGGACCGCTTGGCCGCTATCGTCGAGGCCCATGCGGGCCTCGTGGATTGAAATACTTACTGTTTACTTTGTTCCACTCCCGCACAAGTCGAGGCCCATGCGGGCCTCGTGGATTGAAATGCCCCCGTGAGGGCTATCAAAAAATCCGGGTTTGTCGAGGCCCATGCGGGCCTCGTGGATTGAAATTGGCACGAAAATCATCTCCCGTCAGGTCCCGAATGGTCGAGGCCCATGCGGGCCTCGTGGATTGAAATAAAAGAGGTTTTGCCCCTCTCTTGTTTACTCTGCGTCGAGGCCCATGCGGGCCTCGTGGATTGAAATTTCAATGCCTTGCGGTATCCATCAGCAGATACCGTCGAGGCCCATGCGGGCCTCGTGGATTGAAATACGCAAGCTGGCTTGAAAACAGTCCGAGATTCGAGTCGAGGCCCATGCGGGCCTCGTGGATTGAAATAGGCCGCCCAAGAGCATCTGCAAAGCTCTGACCTGCGTCGAGGCCCATGCGGGCCTCGTGGATTGAAATCTCTTGTCATGGTCTAGTAGAGAGGACTTGAACGTCGAGGCCCATGCGGGCCTCGTGGATTGAAATCGTGACGTGCTTGTACGTCACGGGAAAGGCCATGTCGAGGCCCATGCGGGCCTCGTGGATTGAAATGTTCCGATGAAAAAGTTCTCGATTCTTGCTTTTTATCGAGGTCCATATAGGCACGCAAATTTCTATTCTTATTATGACACCGCCGTCCTTGTGTGCGGTAGACTTGGAAATCCCAAACTCCTTCGCGGCCATCCGCACGGTGGCCCGGTTCTCGATGATATACCGGGCCACTGCCACAGCCCGTTCTTCCAGATCCTGCTTCATGGCAACCACTCCAGACCGCCGGGCGAAAAGCCCGGCTGTTGGAGCCTATGAGGGGAGGGGTAGGTTTATGCCGGGTACGGTGTGTTTGGCGGTGTATCGTTCCTGCTTTTACGAATAAAATTGACAAATAACAGCAGATGATGTAGGATAATTTTGATGAAATTGACAGTCCACCGTGGACGGCGCACATTAACACCCATCGACCAGACAGGAGGCAGCTATGAAAAAGGAAGAATACATCGCTCATCGCACAGAGGACGGGCGTATCCAGACGGTAAAGACTCACCTGGAGGGTACGGCAGTTCTGTCCGAGGGTTTTGCCTCCGCCTTTAACGCGGCGGAGTGGGGCCGCTGGGCAGGGCTGGCTCACGACATCGGCAAGTACTCCCAGCCCTTCCAGCGGCGCATCCGAGACCCGGACCACGCTCCCCGCACAGACCACTCCACCGCAGGCGCGCAAGAGGCGCTACGGCAGGGACTAGCGGCCGCAGCTTACGCGATAGCCGGACACCACGCCGGTCTGCCGGACGGCGGTTCCCGGACGGACACGGCAGACGAACCTACTCTGGTGGGCCGCTCCAAACGGCAGGTGCCGGATTGCAGTGCCTGGCGGCAGGATGTCACATTGCCTCAGATTTCCTCTTTGCCCTTCCTGGGGAAAGACGGCTTTACCGACAGCTTTTTCACCCGGATGCTCTACTCCTGCCTGGTTGATGCGGATTTTCTGGACACAGAGACTTTTATGCAGGGACCACAGCCCCGTGGGGCGTATGCCTCTCTGCCAGTGCTGCTGGAAAGGCTCTCCACCAAAACGGATTGCTGGCTAAACGCCAACCCAGGCACTGCACTGAACCGTAGCCGCAACGAGATTCTTCGCGCCTGCATCAATCACGGAGAACAGTGGCCTCGTGGCCTTTACATCCTCACCGTCCCCACCGGCGGCGGCAAAACCACCGCATCTCTGGCCTTTGCCCTTCATCATGCCTTAGCGCAGGGAATGGAGCGGGTGATCTATGTCATCCCATATACCTCTATCATCGACCAGACCGTGGAAGTATTTCAGGAGATTTTAGGGCCGGAAAATGTCCTGGCTCATTACGGCGAGGCCGCCTTCCGCCAAAAAGATCCAGAGGATCTGTCCCCGGAGGAATACCGCCAACTGCTGGCCGCCGAGAACTGGGATGCACCCCTGGTGGTCACCACTGCCGTCCAGTTCTTTGAATCCCTCTTTGCCAGCCACTCCTTCAGCTGCCGCAAGCTCCACAATCTGGCCCGCAGCGTTATCATTTTCGATGAGGCCCAGACCCTCCCCATGCCTTATCTCCGGCCCTGCTGTGCTGCCATCGCGCAGTTAGTGGAGCATTATGGGGCCACTGCCGTACTTTGTACCGCTACACAGCCTGCGTTGGGGCCGCTGTTCGCGGAATTGGCACCCAAACTGGACTTGAGAGAGATTTGCCCCGGCGGGGCAACCCTTTATTCGGCCCTGCGGCGGAATCATGTGGAGGACTTGGGCAGCCTCAGTTTGGAGTCTCTGTCCCTGCGCCTGCAAGCGCACAGACAGGTGCTGTGTGTCGTCAACCGCCGCAAGACTGCCCAACAGCTCTACGCCTCCCTGCCCAAAGATGGAGGCAGCTTCTGCTTGACTACATTGCTGTGTGCGGGGGACCGCCGGGCCAAGCTGACCGAGATTCGTCAGCGGCTCAAGTCATGGCTTCCTTGCCGGGTGGTGTCCACTTCGCTGATTGAAGCGGGGTGGACGTAGATTTCCCCGTCGCGTATCGGGAGGAGGCCGGGTTGGACTCTCTTTTACAGACCGCAGGGCGGTGCAACCGGGAGGGAAAAGAATCAGACCCAGCTCGGTGTCCCGTATACCTGTTCTCACTGGAGGACATGGCGCCTCCAAAAATGCTGGAGCCACAAATCGCCGCCCTGCGAGCAGCCCAGAGGGAGCAGGGCGAGTTGGATCTGCCAGAGTCCATCGCATACTACTTTAAAACCCTGTACGGAGTCAAAGGAACCGATGCACTAGACCAGAAGAACATCATGGACGCCTTTGATTATAACCGGGGACGGAATGGCATACAGATGCCGTTCGCTATTGTTGCCAAGGAATTTGTTCTAATCGAATCACCAACCCGGACGGTTTACCTACCCATCAACGAAGGGGCGGTCCTCTGTGAGCAGCTCCAGTCCGGTCAAAGGAACCGGACGCTCTACCGAAAGCTGGGTCCATACAGTGTGGAGGTCTACAAAGAGCAATATGAGGCCCTTTACCAAGCCGGTGCGCTGATCCCCGTTGACGAGCGTTCTTCGGTGCTGACCTCTCTCACCTGGTATGACAGGGAGACCGGCCTAAAATCTGATGCACAGGGAGGTCAGGGACTGTTTGTAGGATGATGAAAAATGCCCGGCGAAGAAGCACCTTCACCGGGCTTGACGAATATATCGTCCACCAAATATTTCAATCCACAGCCTTCGCTGACGCGATTATTATAACGTATGCTGGATTTGACTGCAAGTAAAAATCTCGAAAACCCACTTGACAAACTGCTTCCCCTAGTATATATTTTATATAGTCCAACAAATGAAAGGAGGAAATCCGCATGATTTCCATTTTACAAAGGAAAGGAGTGGAAACCATTTGTCCATCAAAATCGAAGTCTGGGGGCCTTATGCGTGCTTTTCGCGCCCGGAGATGAAGACAGAGCGTGTAAGTTATGATATCATCACCCCCAGCGCAGCCAGGGGCCTGATCGAAAGCATCTTCTGGCATCCAGGCATGACCTGGGTGATCGACCGCATTTACTTACTCTCTCCCATCCGGTTCACTAATGTCCGCCGAAACGAGGTAAAATCTGTCGTGCCGGGGAGTAGCGTCCTATCTGTTATGAAAGGGGGCAAGGCAGACCTCGCCATCTATACCTCCCAGGACATCCAACAACGGGCTGCCCTGATTTTGCAGGATGTCCACTATGTCATTGAGGCCCACTTTGACATGACGGAAAAAGCTGCTCCTGGAGATAACCCCGGAAAGTTCCAGGAGATGACCCGGCGGCGGCTGGCGCGGGGTCAAAACTACAGTATGCCCTACCTGGGCTGCCGGGAGTTCCCCGCCAACTGTCGGGAGTGGCCCGGCGGCGAAATCCCCACCCAGCAGGTGACCCAGGACCTGGGTTATATGCTCCACTCCATAGACTATTCCGACCCCCAGGACATCCGCCCCCGGTTCTTTCGGGCAAAACTGGTGGATGGGGTGTTGGACTTGCGGGATTGTGAGGTGGTCTCATGATTTTGCAGGCGCTGACTGAATATTATAACGCCCTATTGGAAAGGGGTGAAATTTCTCCCCCCGGCTGGGACAATGCCGTCAAGGTCAGTTTTGGCCTGGAACTGGCCGAGGACGGTACACTGGTGCAGGTGATTCCCTATCAAAGGACAGTGAAGCAGGGCAAAAAGGAAAAGCTGCTGAACAACCGGCTCATGCGCATCCCCGCCCACGTGAAGCGGTCCAGCGGCGTAGCAGCTAACTTTCTGTGTGATACCAGTTCCTACCTGCTGGGTGCGGACGCCAAGGGAAAACCAAAGCGCTCAATGGAGTGCTTCCAGGATTGTCAGAAACTGCATCAGCGCCTACTGACCGATGTGGATACACCGGCATCCCGGGCGATACTGGCTTTCTTTGACCGCTGGCAGCCAGAACAGGCCGCCACCCATCCCCTGCTGTCACCCATTTGGAAGGAGCTTACCGGCGGAGCCAACCTTATTTTCTGCTTTGGCATGGAACCAGTGACCAAAGATTCCGCCATCTGTCAGGCTTGGCAGCGGTACTACAACGCTCCGGCAGAGGATGCCGAAACTGGCCAATGCCTGGTCACCGGCGAGGTCGGCCCCATTGCCAGGCTTCATCCTCCCATCAAAGGGGTGCGGGATGCCAGCACAATGGGGGCTTCTCTGGTCTCCTTCAATGCCCCGGCCTTCGAGTCCTACGGCCACACCCAGGGTGGCAACGCTCCTGTAAGTGAATACGCCGCCTTTGCCTACACCACCGCCCTGAACGCTCTGTTGGCGGACAGCCAGCACTGTCAAATTATTGGAGACACCACCGTGGTCTGCTGGGCGCAGCACGGAGAACCCGCCTATCAATCCATGGGCATGATGGGGCTGTTTGGTGCGGCTCCAGGTATTGATGACCGTGACTTGTCTGCCGCGCTACACAAGCTGGCTCAGGGAGATCCCGTCTCCTGGGAGAACGTGACTCTGGCCCCGGAGGAACATTTCTACTTCCTAGGGCTTGCACCTAATGCGGCCCGGCTGTCAGTGCGCTTCTTCCTCCGGGACAGCTTCGGCAGTTTTATGCAAAACTTGGAAAAGCACTATCAGGACACCGCTATCATTCGCCCTGCTTATGACAGCTGGGAAAATATTCCTCTGTGGCAACTGCTCAACGAGACGGTGAACCAGAACAACCACAACAAAGCCGCCTCCCCCCAACTGGCCGGCGATGTCCTCCGGGCCATCCTCAGCGGCACCCCTTATCCCGCTACCCTCCTCAACGGCGCAGAACTGCGCATTCGGGCGGAGCGGGAAGTCACACGGGGCCGTGCGGCCATTATTAAGGCGTATTACTTGCGCTTGCGCAATCCTCACCCCGACTGTCCAAAGGAGATTTTGCAGATGGAACTAAACGAAACCAGCACCAACGTGGCCTATACCCTTGGCCGGATGTTCTCGGTCTATGAACAGATCCAGCAGGCGGCCAACCCCAACATCAACACTACCATCAAGGATAAGTATTTCAACGCCGCCTCCGCCACTCCTGCCTCCGTATTCCCCTTGCTGGGCAACCTGGCGGCCAAGCACCAGCGGGTGCTGGGTCGAGACAACAAAGGCGCGGCGGTCAACCTGGAAAAAAAGCTCCAAAAGCTCTCTACCGTCATCGGGGAGGCATACCCTACCCGGCTGAACTTGCAGCAGCAAGGTTCCTTCCAGCTGGGCTACTACTTCGAGAACCAGGCCCGTTATCAGAAAAAGGAGGAAAAGTAAAATGTCTAAACCTATCAAAAACCGCTATGAATTTGTCATCCTGTTCGACGTGGAAAACGGCAATCCCAACGGGGACCCCGACGCTGGAAATATGCCCCGGGTGGACCCAGAGACCGGATACGGCCTGGTCACTGACGTGTGCCTCAAGCGGAAAATCCGCAACTATGTGGAGACTGCCAAAGAGGACGTCCCTGGCTACCGCATTTATATCAAGGACAGCGTTCCCCTGAACCGCAGCGATGCCGAAGCCCTGGATAGGCTGGGGTACAAAGGCGTGGACGAAAAGGGCCTGAAAGCCGCCAAAAAGAGCGACCCTACCCTCGACGGCAAGGTCCGGAACTTCATGTGTCAGAATTTCTACGACATCCGCACCTTCGGGGCCGTCATGACCACCTTCGTCAAGGGCAACCTGAACTGCGGGCAGGTGCGCGGCCCGGTGCAGCTCTCCTTCGCCCGGTCGGTGAACCCCATTGTTCCCCAGGAGGTCACCATCACCCGCGTTGCCATCACCACCGAGGCCGACGCCGAGCGCAAGAACACCGAGATGGCGCACAAGTACATCGTCCCCTATGCCCTCTACCGGGCGGAGGGCTATATCTCCGCGAACCTGGCCCGCAAGACCACCGGCTTCTCAGAGGACGACTTGTCCCTGCTATGGGAGGCCATTTTGAACATGTTCGAGACCGACCACTCCGCTGCCCGTGGCAAAATGGCTGTCCGTAAGCTGATCGTATTCAAGCATGATTCCGAACTGGGCTGCGCTCCGGCTTACAAACTGTTTGACACGGTTCAAATCGCCCGCAAGAACCCCGACGCGCCTGCCAGAGCCTATGGGGACTATGCCGTCACGGTGGACGTCGCTGCCCTGCCTGCCGGGGTGACCTGCACCGAACTGGCCTGAGACGATGCAGGAAGACGATTATCTTGCTCTCTCTGGCATACAGCACTTTGTCTTTTGCCGGAGACAGTGGGCGCTGATCCACCTGGAGCAGCAATGGGCGGAAAACCTGCGCACCACGGAGGGGGAACTGCTCCACAAAAACGCCCACGACGCTGACCAGCGCACCCGTCGGGGCGACCTGCTGACCGTCCGGGCCATGCGGGTCCACTCGGCCCGGCTGGGCCTCTCTGGGGAGTGCGACGTGGTGGAGTTCCGGCGCTCTCCCGATGGGGTGCCGCTGACAGGGGAAGAAGGCTTGTGGCTGCCCTACCCTGTGGAGTACAAGCGAGGCAGAGCCAAACCCACCGCCTGCGATGAGGCCCAGCTCTGCGCACAAGCCCTGTGCCTGGAGGAAATGCTCTGCTGCACCATCCCAACCGGGGCGCTGTACTACGGCCAACCCCGGCGGCGGCAGGAGGTAACGTTCACCCGGTCGCTGCGGGCGCTGGTGGAGAACACCGCCGAAGAAATGCACCAGCTGTTTCAGCGGGGCTATACCCCCAAAAGCAAGCCCACAAAGGGGTGCAATGCCTGCTCCCTGAAGGACTTGTGTCTGCCCCGCCTGTCCAAATCGCCCAGCGTGGCGGAGTACCTGAGAGGGGAGCTGAACGAGCCGTGAGACATTTGTTGAACACCCTTTTTGTCACCGTGGAGGACGCCTACGCCACCCTGGACGGGGAAAACGTGGTGATCCGCCGGGGGGAGGAAACGCTGGGGCGGTTTCCCCTGCACATCCTGGAGGGCATTTTCCTGTTCACCTACCCCGGCGCCTCCCCTGCTCTAATGGGCAAGTGCGCCCGTGAAAACGTGAATCTGGTCTTTCTGACCCCACGGGGCCGGTTTCTGGCCCGCACCTGCGGCATGAGCCAAGGCAACGTACTGCTGCGCCGCACCCAGTACCGGGCGGCGGACGACCCGCTGCAAAGCTGCCGCATCGCCCGAAACATGATTTTCGGCAAGCTGAGCAACGCCCGGCAGGTGCTGGACCGTGCCCGCCGGGACCACGCTCCCCGGTTGGACACCCAGCGCTTTCTGGATGTTTCCGGCCAGCTTCGCGGGCTGCTGCCCCAAGTGCTGGAGGAAACCTCTCTGGATGCCCTGCGGGGCCTGGAAGGGGCCGGCGCCAGCGCCTATTTCGGCCTGTTCGACGACATGATCCTGCGCAGTAAGGACGTATTTTTCTTCCACGGGCGGAGCCGTCGCCCGCCGCTGGACCGGGTCAACGCCCTGCTGTCCTTTGTTTACACCATGCTGGGCAACGAGTGCGCCTCGGCGTTGGAAACGGTTGGACTGGACGCCTATGTGGGCTTCCTCCACCGGGACCGTCCCGGCAGGACCTCCCTGGCCCAGGACCTGTTGGAAGAGTTGCGGCCCTGCATGGCGGACCGTTTCGCCCTGACCCTGATCAACAACCAGGAGCTGTCTGGCAAGGACTTTGAAGAGCAGGAGAATGGGGCGGTTTTCCTGTCTAGCGAGGGCCGCAAGAAGGTGCAGCGGGCCTGGCAGGAGCGGAAACAGGTGGTCATCACCCACCCGTTCCTAAAAGAAAAAATCCCCTGGGGGCTGGTGCCCTATGTACAGGCGCTTCTGCTGGCCCGATACCTTCGGGGCGATTTGGACGGCTACCCGCCGTTCCTGTGGAAGTGAGGCCGCTATGCTTGTTGTTGTCGCTTATGACGTAAACACCGAGGACGCCGCCGGACAGCGCCGCCTGCGCAGGCTGGCCAAACAGTGTGTGAACTACGGCCAGCGAGTACAAAACTCCGTTTTTGAGTGCTCATTGGACGCTGCTCAGTACCGTTTGCTCAAGGCAAAGCTCTGTGATATAATCGACATGGAGCGGGACAGCCTTCGGTTCTACAATCTTGGAAATAACTACCACAATCGGATCGAGCATTTTGGGGCCAAAGGTGGCTATGACGCCGCCGGGCCGCTGATTCTCTGAGCCTTGGGCGCGAACAGCAAGCGAGCATAAAAACCCCGCTCTGTTCGCGCAGACTGAACGAGCAATTTGCGCCAATTTGGGAACCTTTTTCCCAGTGCTGGCAGCAGGTTTGCCGTTCGGCCAATCATTTGTCGCAAAAATGTACGTTTTAGCAAAGGCTTTCTTGTGCATTTTTGCTGTCGCCCCCCTCGCGGGGGGCGTGGATTGAAATCCCCGCTTACGATTGAATAGCGGGGGAAGGAAAGAGTCGCCCCCCTCGCGGGGGGCGTGGATTGAAATCCTGTGCTGTGCATATGGCAAGGGAATTAACCAGTGTCGCCCCCCTCGCGGGGGGCGTGGATTGAAATCCGTTGGTTCAGACGAGCCGTTAGAGGAGGAACAATTGTCGCCCCCCTCGCGGGGGGCGTGGATTGAAATCATCACCGGGCGCATCGCGCAGAAGCTCTATCCCAGTCGCCCCCCTCGCGGGGGGC
>MSHH01000026.1:12042-12389 GCA_001941075.1 Oscillospiraceae bacterium Zagget6
GCGGGGGGCGTGGATTGAAATATAACAGCCCTCCAAAATAGAATCAATGGGGATAGTCGCCCCCCTCGCGGGGGGCGTGGATTGAAATCAAGCTGTGGAGGTGGCGGAGGTCACGGTGTTCCGTCGCCCCCCTCGCGGGGGGCGTGGATTGAAATATCATCCTTTCTGTTTAGGCACTCGTTACAGAGGGCGTCGCCCCCCTCGCGGGGGGCGTGGATTGAAATACCGGTTCCGGGTCCTTGTAGGCCAGCCGTTTGAGGTCGCCCCCCTCGCGGGGGGCGTGGATTGAAATCTCCATCCGCTCTGGGGAGATGGTCTGGTTGTCGCGTCGCCCCCCTCGCGGGGGG
>MSHH01000026.1:12441-18120 GCA_001941075.1 Oscillospiraceae bacterium Zagget6
CGCGGGGGGCGTGGATTGAAATCGAGTTCGGGGTCAACTTTCATCTTCTTCCTCCAGGTCGCCCCCCTCGCGGGGGGCGTGGATTGAAATCGCCACAAGCTCCAACTCATTTTCCGGCGTAGCTTGTCGCCCCCCTCGCGGGGGGCGTGGATTGAAATATGCAGGGCGGTGATATTGCTTTCGGCTGTGTCGTCGCTCCCCTCACGGGGAGCGTGGATTGAAATTTTTTAGTTGAGTTTTTTACCCGCCCATTTTAGGTCGCTCCCCTCACGGGGAGCGTGGATTGAAATTGACAGAATGGAGACGGCCCAGCATTATAAGAGGTCGCTCCCCTCACGGGGAGCGTGGATTGAAATATTATACAGTCATGATTGTTATTTCAAATCGGGGGTCGCTCCCCTCACGGGGAGCGTGGATTGAAATCATCTGGAATAATCAACAATTTCGTATCTTCTGGAAGTCGCTCCCCTCACGGGGAGCGTGGATTGAAATATGGACAACGTGAGGACAGCGAAGGTGGAAACAAAACGTCGCTCCCCTCACGGGGAGCGTGGATTGAAATATCCAGCATTTGTTGTCGCCCCCCCGTGCATTACGTCGCTCCCCTCACGGGGAGCGTGGATTGAAATAATGATGTCCTGAGTTGGAAGCTGGTCACGAGCGTCGCCCCCCTCGCGGGGGGCGTGGATTGAAATGTCAAGCTCCTGCAAGGATTCCGCAACGAGAGCGTCGCCCCCCTCGCGGGAGGCGTGGATTGAAATAGTTATTATATCTCAGTTCCTCTCAATCGTATCCGTTGTCATAGCCGAAGGCGTCATGCGGGAGGAAAGTCCCTTCACGATGAGCTCCTGCATCATTGCGCTCATTTCTTCCGTACTCAAATCTTTGCCTTTTTCATGCCAATGCTGCAATAAGCCGAAAAGAGCGGAGTTTACATAGCGGATTAGATAATCGAAATGAGGCACATCCCTGGGGATTGGTAAATAAGCCTCTATGACCGGAAGCAATTCTGACCTCACCCGCGAAGCGAAGCCCGAATCCCCGTTGGGGCCGACCAGCAGGTATATCTCCTCATTCATGGCTATAAATATGGCCTCGAACACGGCGCGGGGCGGACAATGCTCTGTCATATTTTGTAGAATGGTTTGCCTGATCTCCTCCAGCAGCTTATTTTCAACATATGCCAGCAGGTCGTCGGTATCCACAAAGTATTCGTAGAATGTGCTGCGGTTATATCCCGCACGTCTCGTCAGCTCACTGACGGCGATTTTTGATATAGGTTTCTCTCTAACAAGCGACCAGAAGGCATCCACGAACCTCTGCCGTGTCCTTTCTGTGATTTCCGGCTGCTTCTTCATTTGCATCTCCTCCATAAATCATCCGACATTTTCAAAAATATTGATGGTTGATGATTCCTCTCAGTATGGGTACAATTATTCTACAACAGGTTGTTGGATGAAGTCAAGGAAGAATTTTGAATGCCGGTCATTCCAATAAATCATTTGACAAAGGACTGCGGCCATGGCTGAGGCGTATTGGATGTGAATCCCAAAACAGAGCAAGGCGAATATTATGGCTTTCCGGGCCGAATAGAATTGGAAAACAACGACAGACCGCCATCTGATGATTTTTCAAGCCACAGGAAGTCGGCATATAGAGCTGTATAACACGCCCTGAAGCATGATATTGACTGGGGAATATCCAGGCGCCCCTGTCTGCGTCAGGACGGTGACAAAGACGGTTATCCCAGTGCATCTCCATATGATTACGGCTGATGCACCAGGATTTTCTGCATCTGACCTGACTTGCGAACTGTTTTCAGGATGGAAGAAAGGAACTGTCTATGTTAGAAATCAAAGATATTCATAAGCAGTACAAAACGGGCGATTTGGTCCAGAACGCACTGGACGGCGTTTCGTTATCCTTTCGGGATAATGAATTTGTCGCCATTTTAGGCCCCAGCGGTTCCGGCAAAACGACGCTGCTCAATATCATCGGCGGACTGGACCGGTATGATTCCGGCGACCTGATTATTGACGGTGTGTCTACAAAGAAATATAAAGATCGGGATTGGGACGCCTATCGGAACCACTCGATTGGGTTTGTATTCCAAAGCTACAATTTGATTCCACATCAGACCATTCTGGCCAATGTGGAATTGGCCCTGACGATTTCGGGCGTACCGAAGGGAGAACGCAGAGAACGCTCTGTCGCAATGTTGGAAAAAGTCGGCCTTGCGGATCATCTCCACAAGCGCCCCAATCAATTATCCGGTGGTCAGATGCAGCGAGTATCCATTGCCCGCGCCCTGGTCAACAATCCGCAAATCGTTCTGGCTGACGAACCGACGGGCGCATTGGATACGCAAACCGGCATACAGGTCATGGACCTATTGAAGGAGGTGGCAAATGACCGACTTGTGATTATGGTCACACACAATCCAGAACTGGCCGAGCAATATGCCACTCGCATTGTAAGAGTGCGAGACGGAAAAATACTGACCGACTCAAGGCCGCTGCAAGCAGAGGAATTGCGTGCAGCACACGGAGGGAGGTTGTATCGCAAATGAAGTCCAGAAACCAAGCCCAAAAGAGAACCTCCATGTCATTCTGGACGGCACTCGGATTATCTGCCAACAATCTGCGCACCAAAAAAGGGCGCACCATCATGACAGCCTTTGCAGGAAGCATCGGTATCATCGGTATCGCGCTGATTTTAGCGCTGTCCTCCGGCGTAAACGACTACATTCAATCCATTCAGGAGGATACGCTGTCGGAATATCCGCTGCAAATCACAAACTCAGCGCTTGATATTTCTTCCCTGCTTGCCTCCATGACATCTCTCACAACGGACGAAGGCACTGCTTCCAGCGAGGACAGCGAGGCAGAGATCTCCGTCATAGACGTCATGACCAGTATGTTTTCAGAGGTGAATGCAAATGACCTGGAAGCGCTGAAAGCGTATATCGAGAGCGGAGAAAGCGATATTGACAGCTATGTGAAAGCGATAGAATACACTTACGACGTAGAACCTCTGATTTATCTGGAGGACGGGGATTCCTGCCGTCAGGTCAACCCTGATACGTCCATGAGCTCCTCTTCGTCCATTTTGTCGTCGCTGATGTCTTCCGGGACTTCTTCCTTTTATTTAATGCCGGAAAATGCGGATCTCTATGAAGATCAATATGAAGTGAAAGCGGGACACTGGCCGGAGAATTACAATGAATGTGTTCTTGTTCTGACCTCTGACGGAAGCATCAGCGATTACATTTTGTACACATTGGGGCTTCGGGATTATTCTGAACTGGAAACAATGATCGAACAGTACAACAACGGAGAGACGGTCACCAGCATTGATGACATCGGCACTTACACCTATGATGATGTGCTTGGAATCACGTTCAAGGTCGTTTGCAGCGCCGATTTGTATGCCTATGACAGCGAATACGATGTTTGGGTGGACAAATCTGACAACGAAACGTATATGGAAGGGCTTGTAGCCGATGGCGAAACGCTTACCATCGTAGGCGTGGTTCAGCCTTCGGAGGACGCAATCAGCGCCGCCCTTAGCTCCGGCATCAACTATCCGATGTCTCTGATTTATCATATGTCCGAGCTGGCCGCCTCCAGCGATGCAGTACAGGCCCAGATGTCCAATCCAGACATCAACATCTTTACCGGAGAGGAATTTGGGGCAGATACCGAAGAGCTCGACCTGAGTTCGCTGCTTACGATTGATGAAGATGTCCTGAGCGACGCCTTCAACATGGACAACGCTTTTGCGGATATGGAACTGGATTTTTCCGATTTTGCGTTTGATACATCGTCCCTTTCGCTTGACGCATCGGCATTGGACATTGATATGTCTGCTCTTGATTTTGACCTCTCCTCTATGGAATTTGATATGAGTTCCATGGATTTGTCCGGTATGGAACTCGATCTGTCCTCTGTAGAAGTGGAACTGCCCGAACCGGATTTGAGCACTCTGCTAAGCGGAGTCACCATCAGTACAGATTCCCTGTCCACGCTGACTGACAGTCTGATGGACGGGTATCAAACCTGGATGACTTCCAATGGCACTGACCTGGCCACTGATTTTTCCACCTATCTGAAAAGCGATGCTGCCAAAACGGTCATTTCCGATGTTTTGAACAATGCTGCATATACAACTGTCACCGTTGACCGGGCGGGATTGATCTCCGTGCTCGAAAGCGCAATAGGAACCAACGAAACCAGTTCCAGCGTTGACAGCTCCGCCGTCACAAGCGCTGTCAACAAATATCTCTCCGAACATGAGGAGGTATCTGCCGAGGAACTGGATGCGATTATCGTCGAAGCCATGGAAGATGGGAACAGTACCAGCGCAGTCTCCGCACAGGACGTTGCAGATGCTGTTCTGGATTACATATCCGACAACGCAGTGGTCTCCATCAGTGACAGCGGCATTCAGGCGCTGGCAGACGGCCTTGTGAACGGGTATACCTCCAGTCTCAACACGAGTTTTACGGAATATCTGGCCTCGGATACGGCTGCACTGACGATAACCGCAGGCGTGGCGGGTATGCTTGACGAGACCGGTATGCAGGATATACTGACCGAGGCAATGAACAGTTACATGGAACAGGTGATGGCTGCCTATACAGAGGCCATTCAGGAATCCATTCAAACGCAGATGAATGAAGTCATGGAACAGGTCATGACACAGATGATGTCGGAACTCAGTGAACAGTTGACCACACAGCTCAGCACAGCGATGGAGTCCATGATGGAAGAAACGATGACACAGCTCACGGAGCAGCTTTCGGCCAGTATGGAAACCATGCTGTCTGATATGATGGATGAGGTCATGGAGCAGCTGTCAGACAGTCTGACGGATTCTCTTTCCATTGATACGGATACCCTGATGGATACATTTGAGTTTAATATGGACAGCACGAACCTGACGGATCTTCTGACCTCCGTGAGTCTTTCCACGGAAACAAGCTATAACAGCAACCTGAATACCCTGGGATATGTCGATCCTGACAGCCCAAGTGAAATCGACATTTATCCCCTTGATTTTGAAAGCAAGGATGCAGTCGTTGCAATCCTGGACGACTACAATGCCCAGATGGAAGCGTCCGGTCAAGGCGAGAAAAAGATCACTTACACCGATATGGTAGCCACCATGATGTCCTCTGTTACGACCATCATCAATACGGTCTCCTATGTGCTGATTGCTTTCATTGCCGTTTCACTGGTCGTCTCCTGCATTATGATCTCCATCATAACACAGATCTCCACCATGGAGCGCACAAAGGAAATCGGCATTTTGAGAGCGATGGGCGCAAGCAAGGGCAATATCTCTCAGGTGTTCAATGCAGAGACGTTCATCATCGGCGCCTGTTCTGGACTGATTGGCGTATGCGTGACAGAATTGCTGATATTCCCGATCAACGCTGTCATTCACTCGTTGGTCGGTGACACCTCCGTCAATGCGGTGCTGCCGTGGACTTATGCGCTCATTCTGGTGGTCATCAGCGTCGTGATTACCGTGTGCAGCGGCCTGGTTCCGGCGCTGAACGCGGCCAAACAAGACCCTGTCACAGCATTGAGAACGGAATAATAAGGAAATAAAAAACCGCCTTCCGAAGAAGACGGTTTTTTACAATGCGTTTTGGTGGAGATAAGCGGGATCGAA
>MSHH01000027.1 GCA_001941075.1 Oscillospiraceae bacterium Zagget6
TGTTGCACTTGATTGACAACCTGCCCACCTCCCCTTTCAGGGGAGGCAAGAGGGGTAGGAGGTTGCCAAATGATAGTTTTCCATGGGAAACTTGTACTATTTTGGGCAAAGGTGCCGACCAAACAGCAAGCACTATCTGAACTAACAGCTAACGGCTAAAAGCTAATAGCTAATTTATTACGACACCGCCCGGAAAATGCGTTCCTCCACCGACTCAAAGCTGACGTGCTGGCAGAGGACCACCTCGGAAATCAAAATCTGCTTGGCGGAGTGGAGCATCTTCCGCTCGCCGGTGGAGAGGGCCTTCACCTGGTCCCGAAGCAGCAGACCCTTGATGACGGAAGCCACCTGCATCATGTTGCCGCTCTTGAGCTTTTCCATGTTCTCCCGGTAACGGCGGTTCCAGTTGCCGTCCATGTCCACCGACAGGAAGGGGATGGCCGTGAGAACCTCCTCCGCCCGCTCCGCCGTGGCGATGGGCCGCACACCGATTTGCTCGCTGGTGTCCACAGGAATCATCACCTTCATGTTGCCCACAGGCAGCTTGAGGCTGTAGTATTTTCGCACCGTGCCGTCAACCGTCCGCTCTACAATGTCATCTACCGTACCTGCGCCGTGCATGGGATGCACGATCTGGTCGCCAATTTGAAACATGAGACCCACCTCCAAAAAGTTTAGACTTTCGCCTTATTATAGTATATTGTATCACCTTTTTCGGTGGAAAACAACGGCAAAACGTACAAAAAAAGAAAAGCTCCCCCTCCGAAAAGGGGGAACTTTTGCTAAAAAACCGTAGTTTTACGGGCGGCTTGGCCCGGAACGAACGGGATCAGTCCTCGTCGTACTCCTCGCGCAGAACGGCGCGGCGGGACAGGGAGACCTTCTTGGCTTCCATGTTGATGTCGGTGATCTTGACCTCGACGATCTGGCCCTCAGCCAGCTCGTCCTCGGGCTTCTCCACCCGATGGTCGGCGATCTGGGAGATGTGGATCAGGCCATCCACGCCGGGAACGATCTCAGCGAAGGCACCGAAGCTCATCAGCTTGACGATCTTGACCTCGGCGTTGTCGCCGATGGAATACTGGCTGATGAAGTTCTCCCAGGGGGAGACGCTGCGGTCCTTCATGCCCAGAGAGATCTTCTTCTTCTCGGGGTCATACTTGATGACGTAAACGTCCACCACGTCGCCCACGGAGACGGCCTCGGAGGGGTGCTTGATGCGGCTCCAGGACAGCTCGGAGATGTGGACCATGCCGTCCACGCCGCCGATGTCCACGAACGCGCCGTAAGAGGTCAGGCTCTTGACGGTACCCTCATAGTGCTTATCCACCTCGATGTTGTCCCAGATGGCCTGGGCCTTGGCAGCGCGCTCTGCGGCGGCCACGGCGCGGATGGAACCCACCACGCGGCGGCGGGAGCGGTTGACCTCGGTGATCTGCATCCGGGCGGTGGTGCCCACCAGGACGTCCATCGGCTCGTTGCGGCGCAGGCCGGTCTGAGAGGCGGGGACGAAAACGCGGATGCCGTTGACGTTGGCGACCACGCCGCCCTTGTTCTCCTCGCGGATATAGCCCTCGACGACGGTGCCGTTCTCACGGGCTTCCTCGATCATCTCCCAGTTCTTAGCAGCGTCCAGACGCTTCTTGGACAGGGTGACGATGCCGTCCTGGTCGTTGATGCGGGTGACCTGGGTCTCGATCTCATCGCCGACGTGAACCAGATCCTCCACCTTGACAGAGGGATCGTCAGACAGCTCGCTCAGCGGAATGTAGCCGGTGTGCTTTGTGCCCAGCTCGACCTGGATCTCAGTCGGAGTGATGTTCACAACGGTGCCTGTGACCTTGTCCCCTGTATTTAAAGTTTTGATCGATTTCTCCAGCATTTCGGCGAAAGATTCCTCGATCTCCATTTTTTCATCGCTCATAGTGTAAAAAACCTCCTTTATTATCCACCCGGGCGTAGACGCGCCCGCAGTGATTCCAACAGACGCTGCGCATTTAATCGCATCCAATGGCAGCTCTGACGCCTGTTCGATCCAATAAACATGACTGCAATGCTGCTGACAGAGCTGAGCCAAATGACGGGTGTTGGCGCTCTTATGGTCGCCAATGACCACCATGACCTCGCACTGTCGGGCCAAAAACTCTGCTTCTGACTGGCGCTGATACGTAGCATTACATATTGTATCAAATGTTTCCGCGTTTGTACAGAGTTTTTTTGCAATTTCCACAGCTTTTTTCCAAACTTCCCTGGTTGACGTTGTCTGAGAGACAAGTGTCAGCGGCAGGCTGTCACCCTCCGGCTGAGAGCGGATCCAGCGCTCCAATTCCTCGCCGGATTCCACCACCACGGCATTTTTGCACCATCCGGCGGTGGCTGTGACCTCGGCGTGGCCCCGCTTGCCCACGATGACGGGGATGCGGCCCCGCTCCTCCGCCTGGGCCACCAGCTTGTGGATGCGCTTCACGCTGGGGCAGGTGGCGTCAACCACCCGGAGGCCCCGGTTCTCCAAGTCCTCATAGACGGCGCGGCTTTCCCCGTGGGAACGGACCACCACCGCCGCCCCTTCGGGGATGTCCGCAGGGTCAGTGACGCAGGTCATCCCCTCCTGGGCGAAGTGCTCCACCACATGGTCGTTGTGGACCAGGTGGCCCAGCATGGCGCAGGGCTTCCCCTCTGCGGCGGTCTGCTCCGCCAGCTCCACCGCCCGGCGCACGCCGTAGCAGAACCCGGCGGTTTTGGCTAAGGTGACGGTCATTTGGCCTCACTCTCCAGGGCGTAAATGCGGTTCAGCAGGTCGTCGGCCACGGCCTCCTGCTCCTCCTTGGTGGCCCGGCGTCCGGCGGGCTTGACCACGTAAGGCTCCCCGAACACCACTGTGGAGCGATGGAACATCTTCTTGGGCCGGGTGGAGTACACCGGCACGATGGGCGCGCCGGTTTTCAGGGCCAGCATCGCCGCGCCGGTCTTGGCGCTGCCCTCTTCGCCCTCGCCCACGCGGGTCCCTTCGGGGAACATCATCAGCTTGCAGCCGTCCTTCAGCACCCGCATGGCGTTTTTAATGGCGGACATATCGTTGTTGCCCCGGTCCACAGCGAAAGTGCCGATGGCGTCCAGCACCCGCCCCATGATGGGGATTTCCAACAGGGACTTTTTGGCCATAATGCGGATGATGTGCTTCCGGCTGGCGGCAAAGCAGATCATGGGCGGGTCGGCCAGAGAGGTGTGGTTGGGGCAGATGATACACGGCCCCTCCGGGATGCGGTCCCGGTGGAGGACCTTAAAGGGATAGAAAAAGTTCCAGATGGGGTAGAGGATGACGTACAAAATGCGATAATTCCGCTCCTCCTGTGCCCGTGTACGCTTCTTTTTCTTCTTTTTCTCGTTCTTCTCGTCGGCCATAGGCTCACATCCTCTCTCGAATGGCGTTCAGCAACAGTTGAAGGCTTTCTTCCAAATTATAGTGGGTGGTATCCACCAACACTGCGTCCTCCGCCTGGCGCAGAGGGGCGATGGGGCGGTTTTTGTCGTTCTCGTCCCGGAGGATGACGTCCGCCAGCACTTCCTCATAGGAAACGGCGCTGCCCTTGGCTTGCAGCTCCTTCCAGCGGCGCTCGGCTCTGGCCTCCGGCGCGGCGGTCAGGAACAGCTTGACCGCCGCCTGGGGCAGCACCACGGTGCCGATGTCCCGCCCGTCCATGACAACACTGTGTTTTTTTGCCAAATCCCGCTGCAAATCCAGCAGAAAGGCCCGGACCGCGGGAATGGCCGACACCGCCGAGGTGTAGAGGGACAGCTCCGGCTGACGGATTTCCTCCGTCACGTCCTCGCCGTTGAGCAGCATGTGCTGCAAGCCGTCCTCCCCGTAAAACAGCTCCGGCTGAATTTCCGGCAGGCGGGCGGCGATGGCCTCGCCGTCGCTGCGGTCAATGCCCGCCCGGTAGCAATACAGGGCCACGGTGCGGTAGATCGCGCCGGTGTCCACGTACAAAAAGCCCAGCTCTGCGGCCACCTTTCGGGCCAGGGTGCTTTTCCCCGCCCCGCTGGGGCCGTCAATGGCTACGCTGATTCGTTTTTCCATGCTCCTCATTCTCCTTTGTCGCTGCGCTGCGGCCCGCCGCCGCGCCGGTGGCCCAGGCCGCCTGTAGGTTGAAGCCGCCGGTGTAGCCGTCGATGTCCAGCACCTCCCCGGCGAAGTACAGCCCGGCGCACTTTTTGGAGGCCATGGTGGTGGAGTTCACCTCGCTGAGCTTGACGCCGCCAGAAGTGACGATGGCCTCCGCCACGGGCCGGGTTCCGGTGATTTCCAGCCGGAAGGTTTTCAGCTCCTCCACCAGCCGCCGCCGCTGGCCTTTGGTCACATCATGTACCTTGGTCTCCGGCGGAATGTCCGTCCGCCGCAGCACCACCGGAATCATCAGCCGGGGCAGCAGACCACCCAGCACGTTTTGCACGTCCCGATTGGGATTCTGGCCGAAGTCCCGCAAAATGCGCTCGTCCAGCTGCTTTTCCGACAGGGCGGGTTTCAGGTCTATTATAGCAGAGTATTTGTCTTTGTCAAAGCCCTGTAAACAGGCGCTGGCAGAAAGCACCAGCGGCCCGGAGAAGCCGAAGTGGGTGAAGAGCAGCTCGCCAAAGCCCTCGTAGACCGTCTTTTTCTTCTGGTTTTTGACCTTCAGCGTCACGTTGCGGAGAGACAGCCCCTGCATTTGTTGGCAGTCCTCCCCTGCCGTCACCAGCGGCACCAGCGAGGCGCGGGCGGGGACCAGCGTGTGGCCCACGGACCGGGCCAGGGCGTAGCCGTCCCCGGTGGACCCGGTGGCGGGGTAGGACACGCCGCCGGTGGCGGCGATGACCGCGTCGGCCGGAGGGTGCGCCCGTCCTCCAGCGTTACGCCGGAGACCCCGTCCTCTGTTTGCAGCAGCGCCGTCACCCGCCCGGTGACGGTTTTCACCCCCAGGCGGCGCAGCTCGTAAAACAGCGCGTCGATGACGTCGGCCGCCCGGTTCGAGACGGGGAACACCCGGTTGCCCCGCTCCACCTTCAGCGGCACGCCCAATCCCTCGAAAAACACCTGGGCGTCCTCCGGGGAAAAGCGGCTCAGGGCGCTGTGGAGGAACCGCCCCCCTCTGGGGTAGTTTTGCAGTGCCTCCTCCACCGGGCAGCGGTTGGTCAGGTTGCACCGGCCCTTGCCGGTGATGTAGAGCTTGCGCCCCACCTTTTCGTTCCGCTCGATGAGCGTCACGGCGGCGCCCGCCCGGGCCGCAGTGATGGCGGCCATCATGCCGGCGGCTCCGCCGCCGATGACAATTACGGTGTTCAAAAGGCTCCCCCTCATACAAAAACGAAGCCAGTTCCCGGAAGAACTGACTCCGGCCAAAGTGGTTGTAGGGAAATTGGAAAAGAAACGGCGCTGATTTAACACATTTGCGCAGTCGTTACGTGAAACCCCTCCGCCACCGCCTAAAGGCGGCGGCCCTCCTCCCCTTTCAGGGGCGGCGAGAGGGGTGGTCGGTTTCAAAAGGATAGTTCTTCGAGAAAAACGCCTGCTTTGTTGAGTAAAACCTTTACCTCCGGTCCGTCCGCTCGTACACGTCGTACTCCTGCCAAATCTGCTCCAAATGGCTCAGGTTGTGCTCCAGCTTCTCGGCGCGGATGCGGCTGACCGACACGATGAGGGCCGTCACCAGGCTCAGCGGGGCCACCAGAGAGTCCACGAAGGAGGCCATATCGCTCTTGGCCAGCAGGGAAACGTCTGCGATCTCCGCCAGAGGGGAGGCTTTGCTGTCGGTGATGGCGATGGCGGTGGCTCCCCGGTCCTTGGCGTACCGCATGGCCTGCACCGTCCGCCGGGAATAGCGGGGGAAGGACAGTCCGATGAGCACGTCCCCTTCTTTGATGTGGAGAATTTGCTCGAAAGTCTCGCTCATGGCGCTGGTCTCCACGCAAATCACGTCGTCGAACATGAACCGGAAGTAATAGGTCAGGAACTCCGCCAGAGCGGACGCAGAGCGCACGCCCAGAATGTAAAGCCGCTTGGCCCCGGCGATGCGCTGCACCGCCTCGTTGAAGGTGGCCCGTTCCGTCTCCTCCAGGGTCAGGCGGATCTTTTCGATGTCCGACTGCATGACCATGCTCAGCACGTCCTGGTTGCCGATGCGGTCCTTTGACACCTCGATGCGCTGGATGGAGGTCAGCTTGTTGCGGATCATCTCCTGAAGGGCCTTCTGCATACTGGGGTAGCCGTCGAAGCCCAGCTCCGCCGCGAAGCGCACCACCGTGGATTCGCTGACGTTGACCGTCCGGCCCAGCTTGCTGGCGGTCATAAACGCCGCCTTGTCGTAAGAATTGAGAATAAAGTTGGCAATCAGCTTTTGTCCCTTGGAAAAATGGGGCATATTTTCCTGGATGGTCGCCAAAATGTCGTTCGCCATAAAAAACCTGCTCCTCTTTTGTTTTGTGGATAGGGTCTCTGCTTTGGTTCGCTGTTTTTGTTAGAGATACTATACCCTTTTGCAGCAGGAATTGCAAGCTATTTTTGCAAGTTTTTTTTCGCTTCTTGCATTTTGGCGGTTTTCACAGGGCTTTCAGCCGCTGAATTTCCTCAGTTGTGAGATAACGCCAGCACCCGGCGTTCAAATCGCCCAAGCGCAGCGTCCCCTCCCGCACCCGGCGGAGACGGTGGACCGTCAGTCCGCAGGCGGCGCACATTTTCCGCACCTGGCGGTTTTTCCCCTGGCGGATGGTGAAGGACAGCAGGGCGGAGCCTTCCTCCCCGGAGGGCAGGGCGCGGACCTCCGCCCCCCGGTAGGTCACGCCCTCCACGGTCATGTCCCGACGCAGCCGGGGCAGGGCGGCCTCCACGTCCCCCGTCACCCGCACCAGGTACTCTTTCTCCACCTGATGGCTGGGGTGGGTCAGGCGCTGGGTCAGTTCCCCGTCGTTGGTCAGCAGCAGCAGCCCCTCGGAGTTCAGGTCCAGCCGCCCCACGGGGTAGACCCGCTGGTCGCAGTCGGCCACCAGCTGGGCCACGGTCTTGCGGCCCTGCTCGTCGGAGAGGGTGGTGACGTATCCCCGGGGCTTGTTCAGCAGCAGATACACCAATTCTGTCTGTCGGGGCAGCTCCGCCCCGTCCACGGCGATCACGTCCCGGTCCGGGTCGGCCTGCTGGCCCAGCGTAGCCGGGACGCCGTTCACCGTCACCCGGCCCGCCTGAATATACCGCTCCGCCGCCCGGCGGGACAGCACGCCCCGGGCGGAGAGAATTTTTTGCAGCCGCTCCACGGTCACTCTGCCTCCGTCTGGGGGGGTGTAGATCAGGTCGGTGCGGCCAATTTCCTCGCCGTCCAGGTAGTAGACGATGCGGCCCACCACGTCCCCCTCTTTTATGGTCACGTCGCTGTTCTGGGGCAGGCGCATCCGGGCGTAGACCTTTTGAGCCTCCGCGTCGGTCAGGGGATAGGCGACGGTATCCGCAGCGGTCAGGGTATAATCCGTGCCGCCCGCCGTCAGGGTGGTGACCACGTCTCCGGCCTCACAGAAGGTGTGGGTGGGGTAGGTCTCAAAGGCCCAGTCGTAGACGGCGATATGGTCCTGATAGTCGTAGGAGTCCGCCAGGGTGCAGCAGACGATGCGCTGGCCAGTGTCCGGGTCCTCAAAGCAGGAGACCAGCGTCCGCCCCGCTGCGGAGGTGTAGCCGGTCTTGATGCCGATGCAGCGGCTGTCCATGCCCAGCAGCTGGTTGTGGTTTTCGATTTTCCAGCCGTCCTCGGTCTCGATATAGGTGGTGCCCACGATTTCCGCGAACAGCTCGTTTTGGATGGCGTAGCACCCCAGCAGGCACATGTCGTAGGCGGTGGAGTAGTTGCCCTCGTCCACCAGACCGTTGGGGTTGCCGTAGAGGGTGTTCTCCATGCCCAGCTCCTGGGCCTTCTCGTTCATCAGCGCCACGAAGGATTCCTCATCCCCGGCGATGGTCTCCGCCAGCAGCATGGCCGCGTCGTTGCCGCTGCGGAGCATGGCCCCGTAGATACAGGAGCGCAGGGTGATTTTATCCCCCACTTCCATATAGAGGGAGCTGCCGTCCTCGGCGTTGGCGGTCTCGGAGCAGGTCAACACCTGCTCCAAATCCTCCTCGCTGCTCAGCTCGCAGGCCAGCAGGCCGGTCATGATTTTGGTGATGCTGGCGATGGGGCGCTGCTTGTTGGCGTTGTTGGAGTACAGCACCCGCCCGGAGTCCACGTCCATGACGCAGGTGGCCACGGCGTTGGTGGAGATGGCAAACGCGCTGCCCACGCCGCCCAGGGTCAGGCACACCGCCAGCAGTCCGGCCAGCAGCCGCCGAACGCATTTTTTCCCTGTGTTATTCTTCACTGGCGGCCTCTTCCGGCTGTTCGGCCTTTTCCGCTTTGTCGGCCTTGCGCTTGTCCACGAAGTTCTCCACCCGGTCCACGATCTCCGGCATCAGGTCAATGACCTTCTCCACCGGGCCGCCGGGATAGGGGGCCACCGGCAGGAACCGAACGCTCTCGCTCTTGATGATGAGGAAACCGGTGGGTTCCACACTGACGCCCGCCCCGGCGCCGCCGCCAAAGGCGTTGTCCTTGTCGGCGGGCTGGTTCTTGGTGGCCCAGTCGCTGCCGCCGGAGCCGAAGCCGAAGCTCATCCGGGAGATGGGAATGACCGTGATCCCCTGGGGGGTGTTGATGGGCTGGCCCACCACGGTGTTCACGTCCACCATCTGCTTGACCTTGTCGATGGTGATGTCGATGACTTCATTCAGTGGATGCTTTTTTTCCATTGCTGTTCTCCTCCTGCTGTGATTTGTCAACGGGTTTGTTCAGGATACTCTGTATTTTTTGCAGTTCTTTCAACACGTGGAGACCCAACACGATGAGCTGGGCCACGGTGTAGGACAGGGTCAGCCGGACGTAAACCTTCGTCTCTCTGGCGGTGAAGTCCACCCGGCACCGGACCGACTGCTCTTTGATGGTCAGCTTCTGTTGCAGCACTCCGGCCACCGCGCCGCCGCTGGCGCAGATGCTGCCGTAGAGGATACCGGCCCGGGCCGGATTGTTCCGCCCGGCGATGGTGTAGTCCAGCAGCAGCTCATCCACCCGCAGCTTCTCCACCGATTCCCCCAGCAGGTCCAGCAGGGCGGGCAGCTCGTCCATCAGCTCGTCCAGACTGCCCCCCACTCGCTGGAGCAGAGAGGGTCTTGGAGGTTCCGGCGGCTTTTGGGGCTGGTCGGACTTCTTTTTGCCCGACTTCTTCTTTTCTTTCTTCTCTTTGGGCTTCCGGGGGTACACCGTCAGGAAGGCGGGGCCGATTTTCACTTGCACCAGCAGCCCCTGGGCGGAGTACTCCACCCGGCCCCCCAGCCGGAGCAGAAAGACGACGGCCGCCAGCGCCGCCACGATGAGCAACACCACCAACAAAATTTTCACTTCGCCGCCTCCTTCTCCGCCAGGGCCTCTCCCGGCTCACCGTTTTCCGGCAGGGGCGGCAGTTCCTCCAGAGAGGACAGGCCAAAGGTCTTTAAAAACAGCCGGGTGGTGCGGAACAGGGTGGGCCGCCCCGGAGCGGCCAGCTTGCCGCACTCCTCGATCAGCCCCCGCTCCAGCAGGGAATTGATGGAATAGGCGGAGGACACCCCCCGCACTTGCTCCACATAGCCTCGCGTTGTTGGCTGGAAGTAGGCGATGATGGACAGCACCTCCAGCACCGCCGGGGACAGCTTAGGCGGCTTGCGGGTCTCCAGCGCCCGGCGGATGACGTCGGCGTGTTCCGGGGCGGAGACCAGCTGGTAAGAGTCCTCCAGCCGGAGCAGTCGCAGGCCCCGCTGCTCGTAGCGGTAGTAGTCCCCCAGCCGCCGGGCGGCGTCCTCCAGCTGCTGCTGGCTGATTTCCAACACCTGGCACAGCCGTTTGCACTCCACCGGCTCTCCCGCCGTAAATAGGATACCCTCCAGGGCGGATTCTATCACTTTATCCTCCATCGGTGTCCTCGCCTTCCTCCTGCTGGGCCGTCACGCAGGTGACGGTGCAGTCCTTGCCGAACCCCGCCAGGGAGATGCGGCAGCTTTTGCACAGCTCCAAAATCGCCAAAAACGTCGCCACGATTTCCGAACGGGTGCGACAGGCCAAAAACAGCTGCCGCAGCTTGGTGACGCCGCTCTGCACCAGCCGCTCCAGCACCTCCCTCGCCTTGTCCGCCACGGGGTAGGGTTCCCGGCCCACGATGCCGTGGAACACCGCCTCCGGTGGGAGGAGCTGCTCTCCGTTGCGGCGGTACAGGCCCAGCATGGCCTGATACAAATCCTCCGGCTGGTGCTGGTAGCGATAGGTCTTGTCCGGCTGAATCGCCAGCTGCCCCCGGGTCAGCAGGTCGGCCCCCAGGTCGCACCGGCGGCTTAGCTCCGGCTGGAGCTGCTTGATTTTTGCGTAGTTCTCGCTGCGCTTGCGCTCCTCCAGAGAGGCGATGAGCTCTTCCATCTCGCTGAGGGGTTCCTCGTTGTTCAGGGCCAGCAGCATCCGGGTCTTGATATACACCAGCTGGGCGGCCATGGTCACGAACTCGCTGGCGACATCCAAATCCAGCTCCTTGCGCTGGTCCATCCACGCCAGATACTGGTCCAGAATCAGGGAGATTTGGATGTCCTGGATCTCCATCTTGTTTTTGCTCAGCAGGCTCAAAATCAGGTCCAGCGGTCCGTCGAAGTTCTCCGCCTCAGAGCGGGTGCGGACTACCCCCTCCAGGTGATAGACCGGTGTATCCATCAGGTCACGATCCCTTCCGGCAGCCCCACCAGATGGCACAGCACCGTCAGCACCGCCGTCCGCGCCGCGTAAAGGGGCGCGTCCAACCAGCCCAGGAACACCAGCGCGAACAGCAGGATGCCGATGTACCGCTCATAGTGCATCAGCCAGTCATAGAGACGGTTGGGCAGCAGGGAGAACAACACCTTGCTCCCGTCCAGCGGCGGGATGGGGAACAGGTTGAACACCCCCAGACCCACGCTCAAAATCGCCATATAGAGCAGGAACACATACACCCAGGAGACGATTTCGTAGACCAGCTGGGAGGAAAACGCCGCGTAGTGGTAGAGCAGGCTGGCCCCGCCCAGAGCGACCAGCGCCAAAATGAAGTTGGAGACCGGCCCCGCCAGAGCGGTCAGGGCCATGCCCTGCTTGGGGTGCTTGAACCGACGCATATCCACCGGCACGGGCTTGGCCCAGCCGAACCCCGCTGTGATCATCAGCAGCAGACCCAGCGGGTCGATGTGGTGCAGGGGGTTGAAGGACAGGCGGCCGCTGCGCTTGGCGGTCTGGTCCCCCAGGGCCAGCGCCGCGTAGCCGTGGCTCATCTCGTGGATGACGATGCACAGCAGCGCCGCCAGCGCCCGCACCAGATAGTAAATCAGGTTGGACAGGTCAAAGGAATTGAGAAAGGTCTGGACTGTCCCCACAGGGGGCCACCTCCTATAGTAGCTGTTAGTTGTTAGCTATTAGCTGTTAGCTTGGCGCTACCAGCTTTCGCGGTTGTCCCTTTGAACCGGCCGTGTCAACCATTTCAGTGAGAAACCCCTCCACCATGCTTCGCATGGTCCCCCTCCGCCGTCAAGCGGCACTTCCGGGGCTTCGCCCTCCCTGCCCTTTCAGGGGAGGCAAGAGGGGCGGTCGGTTGCGGGACGGCTGTTCTTCGTAGAAAACCTGTACTCTATTGGGCAAAAGTACTGACCAAACAGCAAACACTATCCAAGCTAACAGCTAATAGCTAAAAGCTAAGAGCTATAAATAGATATTTATTATACCAGCATCAGGGTACAAAAAACAAGCCCTCTTTCAACAAAAGGGCCTGTTTGGGTAAATATCTACTTTTGAAAACGCAAAAGGGGCAATTTTAACCGTTACTGGGGAAATTCGCTGTCCAGCACCTCTTTCAGCACATTGGCGGAGGCCCGGAGCGCGGCGATCTCCTCGTCGCTGAGATGGATGGGCACCAGCGTCTCCATGCCGTCGGCCCCCACCACGGCGGGCAGGCTCAGGGCCACGCCGTCAATGCCGTAGGCCCCGTGGATCATGCTGGAGACGGGGAGGATGGAGTGCTCGTTGCGGACGATGCACTCGCAGATGCGGTTCACCGCCATGGCTACGCCGTAGTAGGTGGCGCGCTTTTTGGAGATGATCTCATAGGCGCTGTTTTTCACGTTCTCGTAAATCTTCTGCGCGGCCAGGTCGTGGTCGTTGTGGTGGCCCCGCATTTCGCAGAAGTCGGGCAGGCTGACGCCGCCCACGTCCACGCAGCTCCAGGCGGCCAGCTCGCTGTCGCCGTGTTCGCCGATGATAAAGGCGTTGACGTTGCGGCTGTCCACGCTCAGGTGCTGGCCCAGGGTGTATTTCAGCCGGGCGGTGTCCAGCACGGTGCCGGAACCGATGACCCGGTGCTCCGGGAAGCCGGAGAGCTTGACGGCGGCGGCGGTCAGGATGTCCACCGGGTTGGCCACTACCAGCAAAATCCCCTCGAAGCCCCGTTTGGCGATCTCCGGGACGATGGAGCGGAAAATGCCCACGTTTTTGTGGACCAGGTCCAGCCGGGTCTCGCCCTCCTTCTGGGCGGCTCCGGCGGTGATGACGATGACGGAGCAATCCGTCACGTCGTCGTAGTCCCCGGCGTAAATCTGCATGGGCCGGGCGTAGGGCAGGCCGTGGCTGATGTCCAGGGCTTCGCCCTCGGCCCGCTGGCGGTCTGCGTCGATGAGTATCAGTTCCGAAAAAAGCCCGCTCTGCATCAGGCTGAACGCCGACGCGGAGCCGACAAACCCGCAGCCCACAATGGCTGCTTTCCGCATATTGACCAAGATGATCCTTCCTTTCTGAAAATGGGAGATACCGCATTTTTTTGCGCGGGGTTTCCGCAAGTTATCTTGAGCTTACCATCCCCCCGCCCCCTTGTCAAGGGATTTTGTGAAATTGGATGAACCAATTTTCACGCTGCATGTTCCCCGCCGGACGTGCATACCCTGTCCCTGAATGGGGGTGGCCGCATGAAACAAGATTCCGATTCTCTCACCCGCTCCACGCTGCTGCTGACCGGGGTTGGCGTGGTGTCCCAAGGGCTGGGGTTCTTCTACCGGGTGATGCTCTCTCGGCTGGTGGGGGCGGAGACCATGGGGCTGTACCAGCTCATCATGCCGGTCTATTCGGTGCTGGTGTCCGTCACCATCACCGGCATGACGGTGGGGCTGTCCTCCCTCTCGGGCAAATACGCCGCCACCGGCAACCAACGAGCCGCCACCCAGCTGCTCCACACCAGTCTCCGAGGGCTGGTGCTGCTATGGGTTCCCATCGCGGCGGCAGTGTGCCTGTTTTCCCGGCCTCTGGCCGCACAGGTGCTGGGGGACGGGCGAACCCGGCTGGGGCTGGTGCTGCTGCTGCCGGTACTGCTGCTGACCGGGGTGGAAAACCTGACCAAACACCACTTTTACGGCCTGGGAGAGACCCGTCTCCCCGCCGCCGTGGAAATTGGCGAGCAGTTCATCCGCACCGCCGCCATTTTGGGGCTGCTGGCCCTGCTGCTGCCCCTCTCTCAGGCCCATGCGGTGGCGGTCATCGTGCTGGGGATGGTGGTCAGCGAGATTTTTTCCTCCACCACCCTGACCTTCTTCCGCCGACAGCGGGAAGGCCCTTACCGGCTCCAGCCGGGGGCGCGGGAACGCCCCGCCAGTCTCCGGCGGCAGCTGGCGCAGGTGGCGGCGCCGGTCAGCGCCGCCGCATTGCTGAACAACCTCATCTCCTCCGCCGACTCCGTCCTCATCCCCCGGCAGCTGGAGGCGTTCGGTCTGGCGGCGGGGGACGCAATGGAATTATATGGCGTGGTGTTCGGCATGACGCTGCCCCTGCTGACGCTGCCCTTCGCCTTCGTCAACGCCCTGAGTTTGGCGCTGCTGCCCCGGCTGACCCGGTGTGCCGCCCTGGGGGACAAACGGGGGAGCAACCGCCGGGCAACCAAGGCGCTCCAGGCCACCTCGCTGGTGGTGCTGCCCCTGCTGGGGCTGCTGGTGCCCCTCAGCGGCGACGTGGGGCGAGTGCTGTTCCGGGAGGAACGGGTGGGGCTGTACATCCTGCCGCTGGCAGTGGCGGTGGCCCTCTCCGCTTATGAGGGAATCTTGTCCACCATCCTCAACGGCGCGGGGAAACAGTCCGTCTCCGCCGCCGTCTCCTTGCTCTGCGGCCTGTTGCAGCTGGCGTTCACCTGGTTCGGGGTGGGCCGGTACGGGTTCCCCGCCTTTCTGGTAGGGATGCTGGCGGCCTCGGCGCTGGGGGTGCTGCTGCGGCTGAGGGTTGCAATGCAGGCCACCGGATTGACGCTGGACTGGTTCTCCACCTTCGTAGGACCGGCGCTGGCAGCGGTGTGCAGCGGGCTTTGCGTCAACCTGCTCTATCAGATTTTACAGCGAAACGGGTCCTCCGACGGGGCTTCGCTGGTGGTCTGCGTCCCGGTGGGGCTGGCGCTGTATTTCATCACGCTCCGCGTTCAGGGGGTACAGATTTTTTACCTGGTGCCGTCTTTGCGACAACGAATGAGTCATTAGCTATTAGCTGTTAGCTTTTAGCTTGGTGGTGCTAAACGAGTGATTCGTGGCGAATGGTTAGCAGCGCCTGGATTTTTTGCTGATTGTTTCGATATGCAATACCTGACTAACGGCTAATGGCTAACAGCTAACGGCTTATTTGCTCATTGCTAATTGCAAATTGAATCCCACAACTCCAAAATACGGAACCGCAGCACATAGTCCACCCCATCTTTGGTCAGCAGGGCCACGTCCTCCTCGGTCAGCCCCTCCGCCATGGCGGACTGGGCCAGGTCGCTGACCGGCTCCAGGCACAGGCCGGGGAACAGCACACACCACCAGTTGTGGCCCTCGCCCGCCCCCAGCTCCACCCACAGGGCCTGATAGTCCCCGGCGGGCAGGGAGAAGTCCCCGTAGTCGATGGTGGGGAAATTCGTGTACTCCAGCGAGACCGCCACAGAGCAGTCGTACCCCTGCTCCTCCACCACGGCCAGCCCCGCCGCCGCCAGGTCGGGCAGCGCAGCTTCCAGCGTCTCGCGGGCGTCCCCGGCGGTATCCGACCCGGCCAACAGCTCCCGGCATCGCTCCAGCACCGCGTCCCGCACCTGTAGCTTGAGTGTTTGGTCCTCGTCGCTGTCGGAGTTTGCCACCACATGGAGGCGCACCATCCGGGAAGCCAACTGGTTCTGGCGGAACTGCGCCCAGCACCCCACCGCCAGCAGCGCGCACAGCAGCACCGGCAGGATGCCCCACCATTTTCGCGCAAAAGACATAACAACACCGCCCATACATCGGTTTTACCTACAGTATGGACGGTGTTTCGTCGAGTTATACCGTTTAATTCTTGATTTGCTTGTTGGCCCACTGGAAATAGTTCATCACAGAGGTCAACAGGAACACATTCTCCTGGAATGCGGTGACCAGTTCTTCCATGGTGTAGGGCCGGTAGCCAAACTCGCTGCCGCCTGCGGCGAAAATTTCCTCCTGGTCGCCACGACTCACCAGGCGGAGGAATTTTTTGGTGTCCTTGTTGCACTTGCGCAGCTTTTTGAGGTAGTCCAGGGAGGTGTCCAGCTCCCCCAGCTTGAAATAGAGGACAGAGATCGCCAGCAGCATCTGAGAATCTTTTTCGTTGTACTCGGAGGCATGGAACAGCGCCAGCGCTTTTTCCTCTTCCTCCAGATGGGCGTACAGATAAATCAGGTCGTAGCGGACACCCAGGTTGTCGCTCTCACACAGCTCCATCAGGCGTTCTCCCTCGGCCACCGCCTTGCGCATCATGCCGCTGTTCTTCAGGGCCTGCAAATAGGAATACCGCAGACGCATATAGGGCCGGGTCTCCAGAACACCCCAGAACTCGCCCATGTCCTCCTGGAAGCAGCCCTCTCGCTCCATCAGCGCGTCGCCCTTTTCGATGATGGGGGGCAGGGAAATCACCAGATCCAGAGGCCACTTTGCGTTCCGCTCCGCCTGCATCAGCAGGGCGTCCAGGTTGTCCGGCTCCAGCTCCAGGGCTTTTTTAATGTAGCCCATGGCCGCCTTTTTGGTTTTTGCGTCCTCCGCCAACTCCAGATAGTCGTCCGCCGTCTCCGGCTGGGAGGGGCGCGGCTGAATCAGGCCGCTGTTGTACTGCTGGACAAATTCCTGTAGCAGCCGGTTGGCATCCTCGTCAGTTTGAATCTCGTCCTGGTGGGCGGAAAGATATTCCATTGCCTGTTTCATGGCGTTTTCGGTGTTTCTGCTCATGGACTTTCTCCTCCTTACCTTGATTTAGTTTGTATCAGACCGGCTGTACCACGAAGGTCTCCTGATAGGTCTCCCGCAGCTCCTTTGCGGCAGCCTGGGCTTCCGCTTCGGTCTGGAACACGCCGAACACAGTGGGGCCAGTGCCGGAGAGACAGGCCCCCAGCGCCCCCCGCTGAATAAGCGTGTTGCGGATCTCCTGAATGACGTTGGCCCGGTGGACGGGCAACGCGTCCTCAAAGACGTTGTACATCTGCCGGGCGACGGCGGCCAGGTCCCCGGCCTCCAGCGCGGCGATGAGGCCGTCCGTGTTGGGACGGCAGCGGATTTTCATGGTGTCCAGCCGGTTATACAGCTCCGGGGTGGACACCGGGAACCCCGGTTTGCACATGACGATGGCGCAGACGGGCATGGGGGCCAGCCGGGTCAGAACTTCCCCCCGGCCCTGGGCCAGCATGGTACCGCCCAGCACACAATAGGGGACGTCAGACCCCACCTGTTCCCCCAGCTTCGCCAGTTCTTCCGGGGAGAGGCCGGCGCCGCACAGCTCATTCAGCCCCCGCAGGACGGCGGCGCCGTCGCTGCTGCCTCCGGCAGTCCCGGCGCAGACGGGGATGCGCTTGTTCAGCCGGACGACCAGCCCGTTCAGGTCGGTCCCCGTGGCGCGGGCAAAGACCTCCGCCGCTTTGACGGCGATGTTCCGTCCGTCGGTGGGCAGAAAGCCCCAGTCCGCGGCCAGGGCGATGCCCGTTCCGCCGGTCAGAGTCAGGGTCACGTCGTCGTGGAGGGACACCGACTGCATGACCATTTTCAGGTCGTGGAACCCGTCGGGCCGTTTGCCCAGCACGTCCAGGGTCAGGTTCAGCTTGGCATAGGCCGGAAGCGTCAGCTGGGTCATTTGATCTTCTTCGCCTCCAGATAGAACCGTTTGTCGCAGGCTTCGCCCATGGAGAAGGTCTTGCGGGGCAGCGCCCCGTCGTGGATGACCCCCTTGAACAGGTCCGCCTTGTGGATGGAGGGCAGCAGGAACCCGATGTTGCCCGGCTGTCTGCCCAGTTCCGTGGTCACGTCCTCGCCGTGGACGTAGTCCACATAGCCATCGTCGTTGGCGGTCAGGTAGTAGTCCAAAAAGCCCTGGAGGGACCCCACCGCCAGCTGCGCCACCGGGTCGGGGATGGTGATGGTGCCCTCGCCCTTCTCCCAGACATAGCGGAAGGTCTGGCCCTCCCCCTCTCCGTAGTGGGTGCCGGGGTAATAGTCCACCAGCGCCGCCAGCAGCTTTTCCGGGTCCACGGAGAACACCACCCGATGGATGGCCTCGAAGTCCAGGGAGTCGTCGTGGAGGTTGACCAGCTCCACCGTGGCGTACCGGGCGGGGTGGCGTTCCCAGTCCAGCTCCGGGTGCAGCTCCTTTTGCTCCAGGTAGCAGGCCCGCGCCGTGGCCAGGGAGTGGTTGCCGTCGCCCACGGCGAAGAGCATGGGCTTCTCACCCTGGGCATCGTACAGCTCCTCGAAGCGGCGGGGGGCGTTCAGCTCATTCAGCTCTGCGCAGATGGCCGCCTTCTGCTCCTCGGTCAACAGGTAGCCGGTGATGTGGCCCCCCTGTTCCATCAGGTCGAAGTCGTAGACCATCTCCATGTCGTCGGTCTCGTAGGTCAGCTGCTCGATGAGGTGTTTTTCCGGGTCGTCCATCAGCAGCAGCACATGGGACAGCTCCAGCGCAGCCCCCCGGCGTATCGCCATGCGGGGCGGGATGCGCGCCACAACGGTGGCCTCCGTCGCACGAATGAGGGTCTCCCGGCTGCCGTCGTAGTCGTAATCCTCCAGGTCGATGGCGCCCACCAGCCCCCGGCGGAGCTGTCCGCCGGACAGCCAGCGCTCCACGTAGATCAGCGCGTCGGGACAGCAGCGGAACTGGCCTTCGGCCAGGTACTGGTCCATGGTCCGGTTGATTTCGGTCCGCCGCTGCATGGTGTTCCCTTCCCGCAGATAAAATTCCGGCAAAATCATGTTCAGGGTGGAGGGCGCGTCCCCCACATAGTCGGCCACCCGCTGCCAGTAGTCCGGCTGGGAGGTGTATTGGTCGCAGGCCACCACGCTCCACTTACTCATATCGCAGCCCACAGGTAACAGCAGCTCCGCCGGGCGGAACGCGGGCCAGTTCAGTTTATTTGCCATGCGGCACCTTGCCTTTCTGGGACCAAAAGGTGTTTTCGCCCCGGATAACCGTGAATGTTGTCAGTCGTGCCTCATTTTGTCTGTTTGGTTGTCCCTTTTTCCTGCTTTGCGTGGAAACCCCTCTGCCGTCAAGCGGCACTTCCGGGGCTTTGCCCCTCCCTGCGCCACCGCCTAAAGGCGGCGGCCCTCCTCCCCTTTCAGGGGAGGCAAGAGGGGCAGTCAGTTACAAAACGTCAGTTTTTACAAAAACCGGGTAAATGCCAAGCACTGTCCACTAACCACTAGCCACTAAAAAGCGACTGATTCAAAGGGATGACCATATTCGTCTGCTCTGTCACACCATCGCGCCCCGGATGGCGGCCAGCAGGTCGTCAAAGGAGGTGAAGGCGGGGATGTCGGGGTAGTCCGCCTGAATTTGCGGCGTACTGCGGAACAGGAAGCCCGCTTTGCTGGCCTGGATCATAGCCAGGTCGTTGAAGCTGTCCCCGGCGGCGATGGTGTCGTAGCCGATGGACTGGAGGGCCTTCACTGTGGTCAGCTTGGACTGGGCCACCCGCATGTGGATGCCGGTAATCATGCCGTCCGGGGCCACCTCCAGCGTGTTGCAGAACAGAGTGGGCCGCCCCAGCTTTTCAATGAGGGGCATGGCAAACTGCTCGAAGGTGTCGCTGAGGACGATGACCTGAGAGAAGCCCCGCAGCTCATCTAAAAATTCCTTCGCGCCGGGCAGCGGGTCGATGGTGGCGATGACGGCCTGAATCTCCTTCAGGCCCAAACCGTGTTCCTTCAAAATATCCAGGCGGTATTGCATCAGCTTGTCGTAATCCGGCTCGTCCCGGGTGGTGCGCCGCAGGGCGTCGATGCCGGTGGCCTCAGCGAAGGCGATCCAGATCTCCGGGACCAGAACGCCCTCCATGTCCAGGCAGGTGATGTACATAATTTGTTCCTCCAATGAAACCGCAACGATAAGTGCGTCGATGTATCGTCACTCCCCCTGTTTGCCGGGGAGTACACAGCCAAAAGGTTATTCAGTTACAGTATACACGGTTTTTGCCCCGAACACAATACCCGATTTGTTGTATTTCTGGCATTATAACGCAAAAAACCGTGCCTCTCTTTTGGGGAAAGCACGGTTTTGTTCGGATTCGTTCTATTATCGTCCGTTATGTAAGGATGCGCCGCACCGCCACCAGCCTGCTGGTGTTCACCGCGCAGATGATGATGCCGTGTTCGGTGTCGAAGGCGTTGACCATCTGGCCGCCGCCCATGTAGATACCCACGTGTCCGTCATAGCAGATGATGTCGCCGGGCTGGGCTTCGCTGTAGCTGACGCCGGTGCCGCAGTAGCGCAGGCTGCCGGAGAAGTGGGGCAGGGAATAGCCGAAGTGGGCGTAAACACTGACCACAAAGCCGGAGCAGTCGCACCCGTTGGTCAGGCTTGTCCCGCCCCAGACGTAGGGGTTGCCCACAAACTGCACCGCGTAGGCCACCACGTCCGACCCGGTGACGCCGGAGGACGAGGAAGAACTGGAAGAAGATGTGGACGAGGACGAACCAGACGACGAAGCATCAGAGGAAGCGTCAGACGAGGACGAAGAAGAATTAGAGGATGAGTGAGAAGATCCAAGCAGATTGGAGGTTTCCTCTTCCTCGCTGTCATCCTCCGCGTCCGCGCTGGAGTCAACGGAGGATGTCTCCTCCCCGGCGTCCTCCGACTGCGCGGAGGATTCTTCCTCCGTCTCCGTCTGGGCGGAGGTGTCCGCGTCGTCCTCGTCTGCGGCTTCCGCTTCGGCAGCCGCTGCCGCTGCCTCCCGCTCCGCCGCTTCCTGGGCCTCCTGCTCCGCCTGACGTGCGGCCTCCTCTGCGGCCTGCTGCGCCGCCAGCGTCTCCGCTTCGAGAATGTCCGCCTCCAGGTCGCTGCACTCCACCGTCACCGTCTCCAGCTGCTGGGCGTAGAGGTCCATGTTGTCCTCAATTTCCGCCAGGACTGCGGCGGCCTGGTCCTCGTTGGCCTGCATCTGCTCCTGCTCTGTCTGGAGCTGGGAGAGAACTTCCTCCTGCTCCTCCTTGGCCTCAGTCAGCGAGGCTTGCTTTTCGGTGATCTCGGCCTCCAGGTCTGTCATCTGTTGGAGGATGTCGTTGTCATACTGGAGGATGGTGTTCATGTCCTCCAGGGCGGTCAACAGCTCGGTAACGCTGCTGGAGGTAAACACCGCCTCCCAGAGGGTGACGGAACCGCCCTGCTCCATTTGGCTGGCCCGCTGGCAGTACAGCTCGTAATAGTCCTCATAGTCGCTCTCGGCCTGAGCCAGCTCCTGGGCAGTCGTCTCGATTTGTTCCTCGTAGCTTTCCACCAGAGCGGTGGTGGCGTCGATCTGGTTGGCGAGAACCTGGTTTTGCTCCTCCAGCAGCTGGTATTCCTCCACGGCGCTGGCCTGTTCCTCCGCCAGGGCGTCCAGCTGGGCCTGGTATTCCTCTGCCTGGGCCTGGAGCGATTCCTGCTGGGCCTTCAGCGCGTCGATGTCGGAGGTGTCCTCCGCCAAAGCGTAGAGGAAAATTTGGGACGCCAGCATCAGCACAAAGACCGCCGCCAGCACAATGGCCACGATGCGCACGATGAGCTTGTGGCGGCTGGCGCTGCCGTATTTCTTATGAACGTCATTGTTCATGGCTGGTTTGCTCCTTCTCGTTTATGAGCTATTAGCTGTTGGCTCTTAGCTATTAGCTTGCAAGTTCGTTGCTTTTCCGTACGACGTTTATCGTTTGCATTGCTTTACAAACGGCTGGATTCACGCTTCACTTTTCTTTTTGCTGTTCCCTTTTGGTTTGCAACGCGTAACTACAGGGAGAAGCGCAGCTTCGGAAGTGCCGCCTGACGGCAACAGCTAACGGCTAACAGCTAGCAGCTAAATTACACTTTCAAAAGTCTGCGGATGGCGGCGACGCTGCCGAAAATCCCGATGAACAGCCCCCCGCCCAGGTAAACCGCAAATACAATGGTGCGGACCTGCCGGAAGGGGATCACATAGAACAGATCAGCCAGCTGGTAGGATTCGATGATCTGCTGGAACACCTCGTAAAATCCCCGTTCCAGCGCGCAGGCCAACCCGCCGCTGACCAGGCCCATCACCGCGCCCTCGACGACGAAGGGGCCTCGGACAAAGCCGTTGGTGGCCCCCACTATTTTCATCACGGCGATCTCCTCCATCCGCCCCTGCATGGCCAGGCGGGTGGTGTTGAAGATGACCAGCAGGGAGGCCGCCAGCAGCGCCGCCAGCAGCAGCGCCGCCACGGTGACGACCACCTTCCGGGTGGAGGAAAAGCCCTCCGCCACGGACAGAGAGACCGTGACGTGGTCCACGCCGTCCAGCGCCGCCACCTGCTGGGAGGTCTCCTCCAGCCGGTCTATGTTCTCCACGTAGACGGTGTACCGGGCGGGCAGCAGATCCTCCGGCAGGTCCGCGAACAGCCGGTCGCTCTCCTCCAGCCGCTCCAGATAGTTCTCCATGGCCTGCTCCGAGGAGATGTAAATGGCGTCCCGCACGTTGTCCACCGCCAGGATGTCGCTTTCCATCCCGGCGGCCTCGTCCTCGTCCATCCCGTCCTCCAGGTAGGCGACAAACTCGTTTTCGTCGATGAGCTGGCCGATGTTATAGTCCAGGTTTTCGGCCAACAGCGCAAAACTGCCGGTCAGCGTCAGGCAGGCGGTGATGACGGCCACAGAACCGAGGAACATCAGCAGATGCCGCCGGATGCCCCGGAACCCCTCTCGGATGTAGTAAATGGTCAACGCCTTCCTTTCGCCCCGGCGATCTCATAAGTCCCCTGCTGCCGGTCCCCGACGATGCGGCCCCGGTCCAGGTAGATCACGCGCTTGTTCATTTCGTCCACCAGCACCTTTTCGTGGGTGACCACCAACACGGTGGTTTTCAGCTCCCGGTTGATGCGCTCAAACAGCCGGAGGGTGTCCCGGCTCAGCTCCGGGTCCAGGTTGCCGGTGGGTTCGTCCGCCAAAATCACCTCCGGCCGGTTCATCAGCGCCCGGGCGATGGACACCCGCTGCTGCTCCCCGCCGGACAGCTCGTGGGGGAAACGCTGCTTTTTGTCGGCCATATCCACCCAGTTCAGCACCTCGTCCACCCGGTCGTCGATAAAGTAGGGGTCGATGTTGATGACCTTCATGACAAAGGCCAGGTTTTCCGCCACCGTTTTGGTCTGGATCAGCCGAAAATCCTGAAAAACGACCCCCAGCGTTCTGCGGTAAAAGGGGACTCTGCGGTGCTTGAGCCGGTTCAGGTCGAAGCTGTTGACCTGGATGCTCCCCTCGGTCAGCGGCTCCTCCTTGGTGATGAGCTTAAAAATAGTCGTCTTTCCAGAACCGGACGGCCCGACCAGAAAGACGAACTCGCCATCCTTCACCTGGAAGGTGGCGTCCTCAACGGCGAACCGCTCTGCCCCTTTGTATCGTTTGGAAACGTGCTGGAAGTCTATCATGCTGCAATATCCTGTCTAAAAGCGTTTCGATGAATAGTATAGTAATATTTTTCACAAATGTCAATACAGGCATTTCACCTTTCCTGTAAAAAAGAGTGTGCTTTCGTGCACTCTTTTGGGTCATTTTGTCATTTTAAGAGTTGATTCCCCGGGAGACAAGATATTTCTTGACCATCAGCGCCACCTTGAAGGTGATGGCGTCGTCAAATTCCCGCAGGTCCAGACCGGTGAGCTTTTTGATCTTCTCCAGCCGGTAGACCAGGGTGTTGCGGTGGACGAAAAGCTTCCGGGCGGTCTCGGAGACGTTCAGGTTGTTTTCAAAAAACTTGTTGATGGTGAACAGGGTCTCGGAATCCAGCGAATCGATGGGATTCTTCTTAAAGACCTCCTGGAGGAACATCTCGCAAAGGGTGATGGGCAGCTGATAAATCAGGCGGCCAATGCCCAGGTTGTCGTAGTTGATGACGTTGCGCTCGGTGTCGAACACCTTGCCCACCTCGATGGCCATTTGCGCCTCTTTATAGGACCGGGCCAGGTCCCGCAGGTGCTCGGCCACGGTGCCGATGCCGATGACGATGCGCTGTTTCAGCTCGGTGGAGACGGTCTCCTCGATTTGCTGGGCGGTTTTGATCAGCTCCTTGCCGCTGACGCCCTCCTGAATCTGCTTGACCAGCACCACGTCGTTTTCGTTGACGGAGATGACGAAGTCGTTCTGCCGGTTGGGGAACATGGCCTGGACCGCGTCCAGCAGAGCCACGTCCGCGCTCTCCATGGGCCGCACCAGGAACACCGCCCGGGGCACATCGGTGGCGAAGTGTAGTTCCTTGGCCCGGATGTAGATGTCGCCCAGCAGGATGTTGTCGGTGAGGATGTTTTTAACGAAGGCGGTTTTGTCGTATTTTTCCTCGTAATAGCTCTTCACGCCGTTGAGGGCCACCGCCGCCATGTTGCAGATCAGCTTGGCCTCGTCGTCGTCCCCCCGGACGAACACCGCGTAGTCGAACTGAGCGCTCCAGCCGCTGAGGGATTTGAAGGTTTTTCCGTCAATGACAACGGTGGAATCCCGGTCGCCGTTCAGCGTTTCCACCGTGTTGGGCCAATGCTCACCAATAATGGGAAGGTCATTGCACGCAATGACATTGCCCTCGATGTCGATAACACCGATGGCGCGGTCTGTACTTTCTTTCATTTGCAGTACAATGCTCTGAAACAGTCTGCTGGACATACTGCCGCTCCTCCTTCTCAGGTCTCTTTCAGGTCTTTTTTCTGGTCGTTCGCGTTTTTAATCGTCTTTTATTATAGCGGGTTCTTTTCGCAATTTCAATAGTTTTCTCCAAATTTTTTGTGGAAATTGACGAATCATTTTGGGAAGTCGCCGCCTGTTTTCCCCTTGACTTTCCGAGCCTCCTCCTCCGTCAGGGGCCGCCACGCCCCCGGCTCCAGCGTCTCGTCCAGGGTCAGTGCGCCCATGGAGAGACGTTTCAGATACCGCACCGGTTTCCCCCGGGCGGAGAGCATCCGCTTGACCTGGTGAAACTTCCCCTCCCGGAGGGTCACAAGGCACCGTTCCGGCCCCAGCCGCTCCAGCCCGGCGCTCTGGCAGACCAACCCGTCCCCCAGCGTCATCCCGGCGGCGAAGGCGGCGATGTCGTCCTCGTCCACTGTGCCCTCGGTCTCGGCGTAATAGACCTTGTCCACGTGGGACTTGGGGGCCAGCAGCCGGTGGGCCAGCGCCCCGTCGTCGGTGAGCAGCAGCAGGCCCTCGGTGTCCTTGTCCAGCCGCCCCACCGGGCGCAGCTGTTTCCGCCGCAGCTCCTGGGGCAGCAGGTCCAGCACCGTGGGCTGCCGCCGGTCCTCCGTAGCGGTGAGGACGCCGCCCGGCTTGTTCATCATAATATAGGTGTATTTTTGCCAAACCACCGGCTGGCCCGCCGCCGTCAGGGAGGACTGCGCCGGGTCCACTTTGGCCTCCGGCTGCTTCACCACGGCCCCGTCCACCGTGACCTGGCCCCGCCGGATCAGGTCACGGGCCTCCTTCCGGCTCCACAGGCCGGTGTCGGCCAGCAGCTTGTCCAGCCGCAGTTGTTCCGCCATGGCGTCCTCCTTCGGTGTCGGAGCGGCCAACGTTCCAAACTGGCCGCAGAATCGGTTGACAAATCCCCGCTTTTGGGGTATACTGAATATAGAAATAAGGGCGTTGCCCGGCAACGGCTGGCCCTTATATGTCGATTATTGAAGTAACCGCCAAGGTTTAGGGTCCAGGGCGGTTACTTCTTTTTGTTATTGTAATAGATTGTCAGAAACAATCCACACAAGCCGATGATTACCAAGCAGAATTCGTAAAATTCCGAAGTCGTCATAGGGCAGACCCCCTTTCTCTTAGAGCAGGGGGCAAAAGAAGCTGCCCCCTGGTCAGGGGCCAACCGCAACCGTATTTGGGCAACGCCCGGTCCTCCAACGGAGAACCATATTTAGCATACCATCTTTTTTCGCTGAATGCAACAAAAATCAACCGCCGTCAGGAAAGTTCCTGCAACGCGAGGGCAAGGCATAATTGCACATTGCTCATTGCTAATTGCTAATTGTTACTCCCCTCCGTCCGACAGCTCCGCCAAAATCATCTCGAAATACAGCTTGTGGACGAAGGAGCAGATGGCGTGATTCAGCAGCGCCTCCTGAGAGACACTCCCCATCTCCATCGGCTGCCGCAGGTCGGTGCTGCCGCTCACGGCGCGAACCGCCTGCTCCACCTGCTGGCAGAAAGCGTCGTACCCGGCCTCGATGCTCCCATCCCGGCTCTGCACCGCCAACAGCTGCCGCACCTCCGCGATAGAGAGGACCTTTTTCAGCAGGCAGGTCAAAATTAGCTGGGCCAGCTGCTCCCGGCGGTAGCGCTTCTTCACCGGCGGGGCGATGACCTTGAGCTTGACATAGTTGTTGACCATCGTGTCGGTCACAGCCGTCTCCCCCAGGAAAAACGGGGCCAGATAGCCGTTGGTCAGCTCCACCAACTGGTCTTTGTACAGCTCCAGCGTGGGCAGCTGGCTGTATCGTGGGAGTTTGGCCTCCTGCAAGCCCTGCGCAAACGCCTGATTGGGTTCCATTCTGTCGGCCCTCCTTATAGAGTCAAAAACATGTGATTCCTGTGTTCCTCTCCATTATACTGCAAAACTGTCGGTTGTCAATAGTACGCCGCTTTCTGTCACTTCATTCCTTCCACCCTGTTACCTGATATGAAACACCACGTCTTGGGATAGATTCCCTTTTTCACGGTTTATTCACAGAACATTTGCATTTTTCTCTTTCTCTTTTCCTTATTTCTGTTATACTAAAAAGATACTGTAAGCTGTGTATTCGGCGCTTTTGTCTGTGTTCAGGAGGATCTCATGGAGCTTCTCTTATCCCTGAAAACTGTATTTCCGCTGCTCATTGCCCTGCTGGTGAACCTGGCGATTTCCCTGGCGATTTACCGTCAGTGGCACAGACTGCACCAGCCGCTGCAAACCTACCAGGGCGTTCTGCTGGCGATCCTCTCCTGCTGGGCGGCGGCGGCAGTGGTGCTGGTGCTGCTGTTTCCCGGCAACACCTCCAGCCAGGCCAATTTGTATCTGCTGAGTACCTTCCGCTCCGCCTGGAACCAGTGGTCGTTGACGGAGCTGTTGCAAATTTTGCTGCAATTCGCCCTCTTTTTGCCTCTGGGCCTGCTGGCCGCCCTGTTGGGGGAACCGTTCTGCCGCCTGCGCTGGCTGCTGCCGGTCTCCGTCTCCTGCACGGCGACGCTGAGCTGCGCCAAATTCGCTTTGGAGAGGGGCAGCTTCACTCTGGACGACCTGCTGCTGAACACCCTGGGCGCTCTGACGGGCTTCTTCCTGGGCAGACTGATTTGGACTGTCTGGCACAAAGAGCGGCTGGGACCGCCGCTGGTCAAGGCGCTGGTACTGCCGGTGTGCTGTCTGGTGGCGCTGGGCGGTGTCTTTTCCGTGTACTACGGGAGTGAGTTCGGCAATCTGGCCCTCTCCCCCTCCCATCGACAGTCCATGGGAGGCGTGACCGTGACGGCGGAGGCCACTCTCTCCAAAGCGGAGGGCACCGCCTCCGTCTACCGGAACGCCATTGCCAGCACCGCCCGTCCCGGCGACGCCATCGCCTCTCTGCTGTCCACCGAGATGAACCTGAACCTGTCCTCTACGGTCCTCCAGACCGACCAACAGCGGCAGTTCACGCTGACCGACCAAGAGGAGCGGGAATATGCCTTTTCCATCTCCCTGCGGGACGGTAGCTGGCAGTTTTCTTCCCAGGGGGACGAGGGCGTCTCCGTCTCCGGTTCGCTGGACAGCGTCCGCTGGCGGTGGGAGAGCTGGCTGACGGAAAACCAACTGCTGGACCGGGCCGCCGTCTACAGCCTGGACGACAGCGGCAGCCTTCGCTGGGACATGAGCGCCCCGGAGGACCTGGCCTCCTACCAAAACGACTTTACCGCCGGCTCGCTGGTCATCACCCTGACCCGGGGGGGGGACGTCCCTGCCCGCATCACCAGCACCATGGCCACCTATCAATATGTCAGGGAAGCGGAGGTCCTCTCCCCTGCCGAAGCCTGCCAACTCATCGAGCAGGGGCGTTTTTCCTGGGGGCAGGCCCTCCAGCGGGGGGACCAGTTGACCGTCACCGGCTGTCAGCTGACTTACGCCACTGACTCCAAGGGGTATTACCAACCGGTCTACACCTTTTCCTGCACCGTCAACAGGGAGGACGCCGAAGCCATCTCCGTCCCCGCGTTAAAATAAGTGATAGTTTACCTTCTGCCGTCTGACCTGTTTGCTTTTTCAAGCGGGCCAGGCGGCGTTTTTTTCTGCCCTGACGAAAGAGAAACCGGATATACTTTTCGGCGGTCCCCGCGCTAGCTGTCACCCATCAAAAATTTATGCGCTTTTAAAGCGTTATTTAAAGTCACAAGTGATTTGCCATTTAAAACTGTGGAAATCTTTTTATTTGTTCCGCTACTCCATCCTATTTTTGTATAATTTTTCAAATTTCCAAATTTAAACGAATTCTTATCTTTTGACCTCTAACTTTTTATATTGATTTTTTCAAGTATGTATGAATCAAAAAAATATTTTGTCTTATTTTGACGATTTTAGTCAAAGGCAGAGGAAAATTGTTACGATATGCGGAAATTTCGTTGTTTATGTCGCACAAAAACGACGGATATTGGTTGTCTTATTTCGTCATTTATGTTACATTATTGGAGAAGAACCCCTCCCGCCCCACATTGTCAGGGCGCAGGAGGACCAATCTATCATATCCAATCAAAAGGAGACGGGATGATGAACACAACAAGAGTGATGATCGCGGACGCAGACGAAGAGTTTCGCACCCTGCTGGGCGAGATGATCGACAGAGAGGACGACATGGAGGTGGTTTTCTCCACCGAGGACGGTGAAAAAGCCATCAGCTGTCTGCAAAGCACCCCTGACATAGACGTGCTGGTGATGGACACGGTGTTGAAAAACATGGACGGGCTGGAGCTGCTGGGTGAGATGAGCCGGATGCAGAGACCGCGGCCCCTGACGCTGGTGCTGTCCAACTTCCTGCGGGGGAACCTGGTCAACCAGGCGGCGGAGCTGGGCGCAGACTTCTTCCTGCTCAAGCCCTGCCGCACCTCCTCCGTGGTGGAGCGTCTGCGGCAGCTGCGGGGCGTGAAGCCCAGCCGCCCCCAGAGCGAGAGCCTGGAGACGCTGGTCACCTCCATCATCCACGAGATCGGCGTCCCCGCCCACATCAAGGGCTATCAGTACCTGCGGGAGGCCATTCTCATCACCATCGACAACATGGATGTCATCAACGCCGTCACCAAGGTGCTGTACCCGGAGGTGGCCAAGCGCTACGGCACCACCGCCAGCCGGGTGGAGCGGGCCATTCGCCACGCCATCGAGGTGGCCTGGGACCGGGGCGACATCGAGACTCTGCAAAAGTACTTCGGCTACACTGTGTCCAACGCCAAGGGCAAACCCACCAACAGCGAGTTTATCGCCATGATCGCCGACCGGCTCCAGCTCCAGCAGAAGGCCCGCTGACGGTTACAAAAAGGGAGCGCTGCGGGCCTCTCACTCGCAGCGCTCCCAGCGAAAAAGAAATTGACAAATCCCGCCTTTGCGGGTATACTAAAAGCAGAATAAGGGCGCTGTCCGGCAACGGTTGGCCCTTAGGTTTCGATTACAGAAGTAACCGCGTGCTTGGGGGCAAGGCGGTTACTTCTTTTTATTCAGCAACTGTATGAACAGGTTGCAAATGCCGATGATAACGAGGCAAAGTGTGTAAACTTCCATCGTACTCATTGGGCAGTCACCCCCTTTCCGTTGAGAACGGGGGCATTAAGAAGCTGCCCCCGCAAAGGGGGGCCAACCGCGCACCGCATTGGACAGCGTCCGGTTCTCCAAAGAGAACCACAGACAGAATACCATAGTATTTGACAAAGCGCAACCTAAAAACCGACAAAAAACCGCTCCGGCGCAAGCGCCGAGGCGAAAAAGAAATTGACAAATCCCGCCTTTGCGGGTATACTAAAAGCAGAATAAGGGCGCTGTCCGGCAACGGTTAGCCCCCAAGATTACGTTACAAGAAGTAACCGCACTTATTGGGAGTAGGGGCGGTTACTTCTTTTTATTCAGCAACTGTATGAACAGGTTGCAAATGCCGATGATAACGAGGCAAAGTGTGTAAACTTCCATCGTACTCATTGGGCAGTCACCCCCTTTCCGTTGAGAACGGGGGCATTAAGAAGCTGCCCCCGCAGAGGGGGCCAACCGCGCACCGCATTGGACAGCGCCCGGTTCTCCGAAGAGAACCACAGACAGAATACCATAGTATTTGACAAAGCGCAACCTAAAAACCGACAAAAAACCGCTCCGGCGCAAGCGTCGAGGCGGTTTTTACGTTGTATGGGACAAAACTCACTCTGTCGCCGCTGCGTCGTCCTGTTTCGCCGTCCGCCGGGGACGGATGAGCAGCTGATAGACCAGCACCCCGCCGGCCCCCACGACGCACAGAAACGCCACCAGCTGAGAGACCCGGATACCGGTGTTGAACAGGTACAGGCTGTCCGTCCGCAGACCCTCGATCCACACCCGGCCCAAGCCATACCAGAACAGGTAGAAGGCAAAGAGCATCCCGTCGAACTTCCGGTGTCTGCGGATAACGAAATAGAGCAGCGCCAGCCCCACCGCGTTCCACAGGGACTCATAGAGGAAGGTGGGGTGGACCTCAATGTACTCCCCGGTGTTCAGGGTCAGGCCCATCCGCCAGGGGGCGGAGCAGGCGGAGCCGTAGGCTTCCTGGTTGACGAAGTTCCCCCAGCGGCCCAGGGACTGACCGATGAGCAGGCCGTAGGAGCAGGCGTCCGCCATGGAGGGAAAGCTGCATTTGCGCACCAGGCAGAAGATCAGGCAGGTCAGCACCGCGCCGATGATGCCGCCGTAGATGGCAATGCCGCCGTCCCAGATGGCGATGGCCTCCTTCCAGTTAAACCCGCCATCCGCCGTGGTGTACAGGTCCAGGTAAAAGACCACGTAGTAAATGCGGGCGCAGATAATGCCGATGGGCGCGGCGATGATGAGCATATCCAGCAGATCATCCTGATCGACCCCCAGCCGGGGGGCCTGCCGGTAGCTGAACGCCACCCCCAGCAGAAAGCCCACGGCGATGATAACGCCGTACCAATAGATGTCCTTCCCGGCAAAGGAAAAGGCCACCCGTTGGATGTGAAAGGTCAGGCCCAAGCCGGGGAAGGTGATTGGATTCATGGGAAAGACTTCCTTTCTTGCGAAATAGACAGTTGCAGGGCTATTCCCCCGCCACCACCGCCAGGGTCATCCGCTCCGGGCGGAGCAGCCCATCCAGGAAGGCCAGCGTCTCCTCCCGCCCGATGCCGTCGAACAGCTCCGGGAAGCGGTAATAGTGATAGCCGTTGAACTGGCCCTGGGCCAGCTGGACGCAGCAGTGGTCAAAGCTGTTCAGCCGCCGCACCCGTGGGCCGTAAACCGCCTTTTTGCACCGGTGGAACCGCTCCGCCGAGATCCCCTCCCGGCGGATGCGCGCTCCCTCGTCCAAAATGGCCTGGGCCACCTGTTCCGGGTCCGGGCTTTCCCCGCCCAGGGCCAGGAACGCCGCACCGGGGTAGTCCTCATAAGACTGGTCAAACCGCTTGTTGATAAGGCCCTGGTCGTAGAGCCGTTGGTACACCGGGCTGGACTGGCCGCAGAGCAGTTCTGCCGCCAGCTCTCCCAGCAACTGGAGCCGCAGGTGTTCCTCTCCCTGGGGGTGGGGCGCGCTCTTGAAGCCCACCAAAAAGTTGGGGGCGGACACCGCCATCTGGGTTTTGACCGACGACTGGGCCGTAGTCAATTCCTCAGCGGGGCCGTAGTCCTTCACCGGCGGTTCTGCGTCCGCGCCCTGTCCGCCGGGCAGGGCCATTCGCGCCACCGCAGCCACCTGCTCCGGGTCCACGTCACCGGCCACACACAGTGCCATGTTGCCGGGACGGTAAAAGGCCCTGTGGCAGTCGTCCAACGTCTCCGCTGTGATCTCCTTGATGGAGGCCAAACTGCCCGCCACCGACACCCGCAGGGGGTGGGTGCGGTACAACCCCTCCAGCAGGTTGTGGTACAGCCGCCAGCCGGGGTCGTCCTCCACCATTTGAATTTCCTGGCCGATGATGCCCCGCTCCTTCTCCACCGACTCCCGCGTGAAGTAGGGGGTGGAGACGAAGGAGAGCAGCATTCGCAGGTTGGCGGTGAAGCGGTCGGTACACTCGAAGTAATACCCCGTCATCGCCGGGCCGGTGAAGGCGTTGGGGGACGCGCCATTGGCGGAGAGCATTTGCAGGGCGTTGCCCTGGGGGGTGTCGAACATCTTATGTTCCAGATAGTGGGCGACCCCGGCGGGGGTCTCCCGCCGCTGCCCGTCCACCTGATAGCGCATATCCATGCCGCCGTAGTTGGCGGCGAAGAAGGCGTAACGCTTCTCGAAGCCCGGCCTTGTCACCACGTAGACAGGCAGGCCGTTTTCCAGCCGCTCAAAGTAACAGGTCTCCCCCAGCCGGGGAAATAGGGTCCGCTCCATCATGGCTGTGCCTCCTCTCCCTCCGGGCCGCGCAGGGTATAGACCGTGTCCAGCCGCAGCTTTTGGGCCGCCTGAATGACTTCTTCTCTCGTCACGTCCTCCAGCAGCTGGGCCAGCTCCTGGGGGGCCAGCCACATCTCAGAGAGCGCCTGGCTGAGCCAGTAGTCCTCCTGAGCACTCTGGTTGTCCGCAACGGTGCGGTAGGCCCGAACCATGGCGCGCCGGGCGGCGTCCAGCTCCCCGTCGGTGAAGTTGCCCGCCTGCACCGCTTCCAGCTGGCGCAGGATCTCCTCCTCCGCACGGGCCAGATTGTCAAAGGCCACGCCGCACTGGACGTACAGCAGCCCCTTGTGCTTGTCCAGACCGGAGCTGGCGTAGTAGCACAGGGACAGCCGCTCCCGCACGTTGAGGAACAGCTTGGAGGTGGGGGTGCCGCCGAACAGGGCGTTTGCCACCACCAGGGCCGGGTAGCCCTGACCGCTGAGGGTGCAGCCCGTGCGGAATCCCAGCACCAGCTTGCCCTGGGTCACGTCCAGGTGGTCGGTGACGTTCCGGCGCTCCCCCGGCTCCACCCGCCAGCGGGTCAGGGGCAGCTCAGGCCGCCCCTGCCGGGGCAAGTCCCGCAGGGCCTCCCGCCAGACCAGCTCCATCCGCCGGGGACTGGCGGAGCCGCAGTAGTAAAGCTCCACCTGCGCGGCGGGCAGCACCTGTCGGTAATGCCGGTCCAGCTTGGCGACGCTGATTTTCTCCGCCGCCACCAGAGAACCCAGACGGCTGACGCCGAAGTCCTCCCCGGCGCACATCTCCTCCACCAGCCGCCGCAGGGCGTACTGGCGCTTGTCGTTGACGACACTTTTGATGTCATCCATCAGGTTGGCCCGCTCGCTGGTCACATAATCCGCCCGGAGCCGCCCGTTGCGGGTGGCGGGCCGCAACAGCAGGTCCCCCAGCAGCTCGGCCTCCCGGTCCAGCAGGGACGTTTTCTCCGGCGTCAGGCCGTCGTCCAAAAAGGTGGCCGCGAAACCGAAGCATTGGCTCTCTCCCCGCTTGGTGACGGTGGGTTCCAGCACGCCGCCGTACAGCTCCTCCAGCGCCGCCGCCAACTGCTGGCGGTCCGGCCAGCGGGCCGTCCCCCGGCACAGCACCTGGGGCAGCAGGGCGTTGAGGGCGGCGGTCTCCACCTTCAGCGGCATCACCAGCCGCAGCGCCCAATAGCTGCTCTTGAATTTTTTCGTCTGAACGCAGGTCAGATGGACCCCCGGCATCAGCTCGGTGCGGTGAACCTCCTGCATACGTCTCACCTCCGTGTTAGCTGTTGGCTGTTAGTTTTTAGCTTTAGCTAGATTGTGCTTAACAGTTTGCTCTGCGCTTTTGGTTCGCAGCTCGTAACTAACGGCTGACAGCTTCTCTTTTGTTGAAGATTATTATACAGGACAGGCAACCGTTTTTCAAGAGAAGAACCATTTCACCGGACTTTTCGTTTTATGCTCTGCGTTTTTGCTTCGCAGTGCGTAACTAACGGCTAACAGCTAAGAGCTAATGGCTATTCACCACCACAACGATTTCGTTTTCCTCCGGCAGCTCCGCCAGCGGTATCCCCTGCCCGGCAGGTGCGCCGTTCAGGGTGATTCCTGCCACAGCGCCCCGGGAGACGCGGAGGTGCAGCAGCTTGCCCTCCAGCAGCCAGTCGGCCTGATAGCCCCGCCAGCTTTGGGGCAATCGGGGCTGGATGAAAAGCCGACCATCCCGGACCCGCAGGTCCAGCAGCTCCTCCGTAGCCGTCCGGCAGAACCAGGCCGCCGCCCCGGTGTACCAGGTCCAACCGGCCCGGCCCTGCTGCCCCTCGGCGGTGGAGACATCTCCCGCCAGCACGTAGGGTTCCCCCTGATAGAGTTTGTGGTCGGCCCCCTCCGGCAACAGCGTTTGCAGCAGCTCCCAGCCCTGCTCCGTCTCCCCCAGCTGGAGGGCGGCCATAGCCAGCCAGACGGCGGCGTGGGTGTACTGCCCGCCGTTTTCCCGGACACCGCCGGGGTAGGCGCTGATATACCCCACCGGAACCTCCCGGAGCGGCGGATCCAACAGGGCCACGGTGCGGTGTTCCCGGTCATAGAGCCGGTCAATGGCGGCCTGCACCGCCTGCCGCCCCCGCTCCGGGGAGGGGTTGGGGGCAAAGGCAGAAAAACTCTGGGCGATGGAGTCGATGCGACATTCCCGGCTCTCCCGGCTGCCGATGGGCTGGCCAGCGTCGTCGTAGGCCCGGCGATACCAGCCGCCGTCCCAGGCTTCGTCAGCTTTGGCGGCGAGGCGGGCGGAGAGCTTGCGGTAGCGCTCCCGCCGTTCCCCGCCGCACAGGGCGGAGAACTCCTCCAGCACCAGGGACAGGAACCAGGTCAGCCAGACGCTTTCGCCCCGACCCGCCCGGCCCAGCCGGTCCATGCCGTCGTTCCAGTCGCCATGTCCCATCAGACAGAGGCCGTGTTCCCCCACGCCCCGGCCAAGGCAGCACTCAATGGCCCTTATACCATGCTCTAAAACGGTGCCGGTCTCGTCAGAGACTGCGGCCTCCTCATACCGCTGTTCCTCGCCCCTTTGCAGGGGACGAGAGACCAGCCAGGGGGTCTTTTCCTCCAAAAGTGACCTATCCCCGGTGACGGACATCCACCGGCAAAGGCTGTAGGGCAGCCATAACAAATCGTCGCTGATGCGGGTGCGCACCCCCCGCTCTCCCTGGGCCAGGGGGTGCCACCAGTGCTGGGCGTCCCCCTCCCGGTATTGGTGGCGGCAGCAGCGCAAAATCTGCTCCCGCGCCAATTCTCTGCCGTTGGGCAGCAGACCGCACACGTCCTGCAACTGGTCCCGGAAGCCATACGCGCCGCCGCACTGGTACAGGGCGGAGCGGGCCAGCAGACGGCAGGCGATGACCTGATACCGGCCCCAAAAACTCAGATAGTGGTTCAGCGCCGGGTCGGGGGAGCGGAGGGTGAAGCACCCGGCCTGTTCCTCCCAGTGGCGTTTCGTTTCCTCCAGCAGCCGCCGCACCTCGGACGGGGCCACGGGCAGCGGGTGTTCCAGCCCCGCCGCCAGCACCAGCTCCCGCTCTAACGGCAGCTCGGCGGTGAAGGTGTAATTGTTCTCCCGCCGGGTCATCTCCAGCGGCTCGCTGGCGGAAAAGCGCAAAATCTCGCCGGGAAAGTCCGTGTTGGCGGGGTTCTCCGCCCAAAGCTCTCCCTCGTGGGGAGTGACAGTCACATAGTTCCGTCCCCGGACGCGGGGGGACATCTGCAATTCCACCCGCCAGCGCAGCGCCGCCCCCGGCCCGAAGCCGGAGGTCTCCACCAGAAAGTACCGGGCCGTGCCAGTGGGCGGCACAAAGGCGGTGACAGCGATTCGTTTGTTCCCCCAGCGCTTCTCCCAGGCGGCGAAGCCGGGGCCGTACCGGATGACCGCAGAGATGCCGTCCGCTACGGCGAAGAAGGAGACTTCCTCCCCGCCGTCCACCACCGACAGCCGCTCCGGTCCCTTGTGGGCGGCGGGGTCGTTGCGCCACGGGGTCAGCTTGTTCTCGTGGGCGTTGGTGGCCCAAAGGTGGCCGGTGCCGCAGTCGTCCGCCGTCCAGCCAAAAGCGCCGTTTGTCAAAATGTGGCTCCACCGCCGGGGCAGGAGGCCCCCGTTGGTCTCCAGCACGAAGGTATTCCCCTCCCACCGCCAGGCGGGTTCTCCTGCCGGGCGCAGGGGGACGGCAGGGAGTGGGGTACACGAAAATTTGCTCTCCGGCTCTCCAACGGGACCCACCAAGTCAGCCATGCCGGTGACATCCTCCACCGCCGCGCCTGTGGCGGGGATCAGATGAACGCCGCCCTTTTCTCCTAAATGTTCCGTTAAACGCAGGGCTTTGCACAGTTTCGTGAGGGTTCGCGCCGCATCCCCCTCCTCCGGCGTCAGCAGCGCCAGGTCGAAGGGCAGACCGCAGCCCCGGAGGGTTGCCCACTGGCGGACGCAGCGGTCAAGCCGCTTTTCCTCCTGTCCGGCGGTCAGCACCGCCCACAGGGGCAGGTCGCCGGAGACGCCGTAGGGCCACAGAGCGCTTTGCCCCTTGGGGACGCCGCTGTGGTCCCTGGGGTAGCGCAGCCGGGAAGTCAGCTCGTCCAGCTGGCGCTGTGCCGTCCCGGTCAGGCCGTACCGGGCGGAGAGGGCGGAAAACAAGTCCTCGCCGCCGGTTTTGGCCCCCACCAGCAAGCCTTGGGCGGCGTGGAGCGCCCGTTTTCCCTCTCCGGCGGCAAGGGCCAGCCGAAGGGCGGTTTTCCCCGGTTGGAGGGGGAGGTTCAGCCGCAGGACGCAGTTTTCCGCGTCCTCCAACGTGCAGTTTCCCGCCCAGAGGACGGCCAGCGCTGGGGTGTTCTTTCCTTTGCGGGGCCGCCGGGTGAGGATCGCGCCGCCCTCCACGCTTTCCAGCTCCAGCGACAGCCGGGAAAAGGCCCGGTGCGCCTCGTAAGCGTCCGCCTCGTCCAGAACCGGCGTGATGCGAAGCTCCAGCAGCCCCGCCCGGCGGGTCTCCACCGTCCACTCCTCCAGCAGCCCGCCAGCCGACAGGGTCAGCCATCGATGAATGGAAATGCCCCCGCGCTGAACGGAAAGCTCCGCCGTTCCTGTGGAAAACCGCCAGTGGAGGTCCTTCCCGGCGGGACCGGTGGGGAAAAGGCGCAGCTGCTCCTTCCCGTCCCGGAACCGGGCTTCAATGGGTCCTGCCAGCAGCAGCCCCACCCGGCGGAGCGTGCCGCCGCCCTCAGCGGTCAGGGGCAGGGCCAGCCCCTCCGCCGCCAGCAGGTGACAGGCCGGAGCCGCAGGGTCAAAGCCCTGCCCGGTGCGCAGAAATCCCTTGATTTGGTTCATTTTCTTCCTCTTTTCCGTGATGTGCAGGGGCTTGGGCGGCGTCAGGCCCAGGGGCATCCGCTCCTGCAACAGTCCCCGATAGGCCGCCATGGACGGTTCCGCCAGAAAGCGGCGGCGCATGACGGAAGCGTTCAGGGCGTTGTCGATGGCCAGCAGGCTCATGCCCAGGTGATGCACCATCCAACTGCGAACCACCACCGGCTGCTGGTCGGTGAAGTCCACCGCCTCGTAGAAGCCGCACTCCCCCTCGGCCCCCAGGTCGGCCAGCCGGTGTAAATTTTGAATCGCGCTGTGGGGCAGGAATTCCAGCGCCAAAAACGTGGCGTAGGGGGCAACCACCCGCATCCGCTCCAGCCCCCGCTGGAGACCCAGAGGCGGGACGCCGTGGGCCTTGTACTGGTAATTCATTTCCCCATTGAGCCGGGCATAGGCGGACTCGGAAACGCCCCAGGGCAGGCCGCTTCGCTCACCCCACTGCTTCTGCGCCCAGGCGCAGAGGGCCAGGGACTCCCACAGGAGGCTTCCCCTCTCCGCCGGCAGCAGCAGGTGGGGCATGAAGTATTCAAACATGGTTCCCGACCAGCTGGCGAGACCAAACCGCCCTCTGAGGCAGGTCATGCTCCGGCTCAGCCGCCCCCAGTGGCGGGGCGGCACGTCCCCCCGGGCCACCGCCAGATAGCTGGTCTGTCGGGCTTCGCTGGCCAGCAGGTCATACCAGTTCTCGGTGAACGCGCCCTGTTCTGCGTCGTAGCCGATGCAAAACAGCTCCCGGTCCGCGTCATAGAGGTGTTCAAACTGCATATTGTCCGCCAGCGCCGCCGCTCGCCGGGCCAGCACCGGCTCCCCCAGCTCCAACAGGCCCTGTTTCAGGGCGATGAGCGCGCCGCACAGGTTGCCGCTGTCCACGGTGGAGACGTAGCGAGGGTAGAGGGGTCGGGCCGTGGCGGTGTCGTACCAGTTGTAGAGGTGGCCCCGCCACTTGTCCAGCTGTTCCAGCGTGTCTAATTGCTGTTCAATGAGGTCAATCGCCCGTTTTTTCTCCGTGACCCCCAGGTCAACCGCCGCCAGACAGGACAGCAGCGCCAAACCGATATTCGTGGGGGAGGTGCGCCGGGCAGGACCTAAATCGGGCAGCTCCTGCACGTTGTCCGGGGGCAGGTAGTGGTCCGACTGGCGGAGCCATGTGTCGAAGTACCGCCAAATCTCCCGCGCCTGTTCGGTCAGGTAGTCCTTTTCTTCGGCAGTGAAGGGGGATTTCGGTTTTTCCGCTTTGGAAAGTCCACCCAGCAGCACCGGCGCGGCCAGCCACCCCAGGCCCAGCAGCTTTCCCCCCAGACCGGGGGCCAGCAGGAGCAGCAGCGCCCCCGCCGCCATCCCCGGCAGCCAGAAGCGTTTGCCGCCTTTGGCCTGTGAGGACACCGTCCAGTCCAGCAGCCCCCGGTGGGTCACAGCGGTGCGCCACAGGGCGGTGTAAGCGGCGGAGAGGCCCACCCAGCCCTCCGAGGGCAGCCAAAGCAGCCGCGCCAGCGCCCGCACCGCCGCCCCGGAGACGGGGCCGTACACCCGGCCAAACGTCCGCTGGCGGCAGCCCCGGAACCCCCGCAGCGCCCAGCTCAGCACTGCCAGCAGCAGGTCAAACCCCAGCGCCACCAGCGCCAGTCCCCCGCAGAGCCGCCCGGCAGCAGTCGGTTTCAGCGCACAGAGGAACAGCAGCGCCGTCACCGCCGCCGGGAGCAGGCTCCGGCGCAGGTTGTCCAGCAGCTTCCACTTGTCGATGGGAGAGAGCGGGTTGTGGACGCGCTCCCCCGCCTGGTTGGGGACCCGGCCAGCCAGCCAGCGGGCGG
>MSHH01000028.1 GCA_001941075.1 Oscillospiraceae bacterium Zagget6
CATCAGGTCAACCGGGTTTTCGAAGTCCTCATCGTCCTCCCGGACCTCCATCGCGTTGATAAACTCGATGAGGGTGGCGAAGTTCTGTTCCTCCACCGGTGCTTCGTAATGGATATACCCGATGAGGGCCGTATAGAGCAGCGTTTCCGCCTTCTCCCAAAACGGGTCGCCGCCCTTGCCATCGCCTTTCGTGTTGGTGATGAGGGTGGTGACCAGCTTCAAGATGTCCTTCTCCGAATGGATATAGGCGAACGGGTTGTAGTGCATGGACTTCTTGAAGTTGATGGTGTTGAAGATTTTCAGGCGATACCCGTGCTTCAACAAGGCGTTCCCGCACTCGACGACGATATTGCCCTTTGGGTCTGTGACCACGAATGAAACGGGGTGGGCCTTGCTGCTACACTGCAACAGGTTGGGCTTGATAAAGAACCGCGTTTTGCCAGACCCGGAGCCGCCCACCACCAGCACGTTTTTGTTCCGGGCGTTGGCCGGGTTCTTGGGCCGGTTGGACATCATCAGGCCCTCCGTCTTAGTGAGGATGATATTGTCCTCGAACTTCGGAGCCATGAATGGCTCGATGTCCTTGGCTGTTCCCCATCGGGCGGAGCCGTATTCCCTGTTGTGGCGGTACTTCTTGGCGTTTTTGCCTTTCAGATATACCGCTAACCGGAGTGCGGCCCCGCACAACAGGCCGATGAGCAGGTCAAATGGATGGAGGCTGGGCAGAGGGTTCCCGAATGATTGGGGGACAGTGTACATGAGGCTCATAATGCGTTCCCCGGAGGTTTCCCCAACAGACAGCCGCCACGCCTCCCCCAGATTGGTTGCTATCAATCCTACCAGCACATAGGGCAGGTACAGTGCCAGTAACTTCGATGTTTTTTTACTCATAGCGCACGCTCCTGGCTCTTTTCCCGCACCTTTTTGGGCGTGGGGGCAACCATTTCCGCCAATCTGGTCAGGGCTTTTCTGACGCTGGGCCGGTCTTTGTTGAACGTCTCCTGGGCGGCGTATTCCTTGTAGGCCGCAGTCAGCGCCGCCTCGTCGCGGGCCTTGAAGAACACCGTGTAGCGAGGCGGGTCTACGGAGGCGTCTTTGCGAATGGCGAAGTCCACACCGTATTTTTTCGCCACCCGTTCAAAGCCTTTCAGCTCCGTCTGGGCGACGGGGATGCTGGAAACGCCCTGATTCTGCCCAATCAGCTCCTGCACCGTCTGCTTGCCGTGGGGGACTTTGTCTTTTGCCACCGCCTTTTTCGCCTTGCTTTTGGCGCAGTGGTTCAGGAACATCCGCAGCCCCTTCATAATGGTTCTGGCGGTCAGCTTGGTGGTGCTGATCGCCAGATTGACCGTTCTGTTTTCTACTTCTTCCTGCATGGTTCATCATCTCCTCCCCGGTGCGGAAGAAACGAGGCCGCCGGATTTCACAGCGGCAGCGCCCGAACCGGCTGGCCGCCGCAGAAAACGGTTTTGCACTGTGTCTCCAGAATGTGCCGCACCTGGCGCAGTTCCTTCTGGTCCAGAGAGACCGCCGCGCTGCCCAGCGTGTCGAACACCACCGCTGTCCCGGTCAGGTACTGCCTGCCTGCAACGGTGTGGGTCGCGTCCGGTTTGCAGGCCAGCATCAGGTTCAGGTACGGGAACCGGGCGACTACCTCGTCCCCCTCGAACACGTCCAGCACTTCCCGGCTGTCCTCGGCGGTCATGGCAGTGGCTCCGCACTCCGGGTCAATGACCATCACCAGGTCGTAGGGGGTGAAGGTGGTGCCGTTCAGGAACAGGAAATCTTCCGGCGCGTCCTCCAGGTCATCCTCCAGGACAGAGTCCGCTTCACCCGGCTCCTCGTCGGGCAGCGCCTCCAGCAGCTCGGTCAGTTCCTCCAGCATTTTCTCAAAGATGCGCAGCTCCGCTACGCCGCCGTCCCCGGCCTTGCAGTTGACGTTGATGGTCACTTCACCGGGAAAATACACGTTCAGTTTCATATCGAAAGCCCTCCTTTTTGCTCGTGGGAAACAAAAAAGCGGCCATTCAGTTGCCTTTTGGCACCTCAATGACCGCAGTTCGTTTCCTGTATTCTGTTTGCATGGCCAATTACTCCAGCGGCAAGACGGGGATTTTTTGCCCGTCCACGCAGAGCAGCGTACCGTGTTCTCTGGCGTAGCCCATGACCCGGCAGATGTCTTTGCCGGTCAGGGACCAGCGGTTGCCGTCCTCGTCCTCCCGGCAAACTGCCGCCTGCCCGACGAGGTACAGCCGGTTTTTCAACTGCACCACCTTGTCGGGCCGATAGTACAGCGCCAGCCCCTCCACCACAAAGTCCTCGATGCACCCGAACGGCTCAAAGGGGCTGGGCAGCAGGGAACAGGCTTCCTCACGGGTCAGCACCTGCGTTCCCGTGCTGAGGTCAAGCACCAAAACCACCTGCTCGTTGCACTCCGGGTGACTGTTCACCTGAGAAACCAGCAGATTCAGGTCGCCTTTCACTTCAAAAATCATACGTTTCCACCTCCTTTATGTCGATTTACGAGAAAAGCGTGAGCCGCCCTTATCGGGTCTGCTCACGCTTACGCCGTTTTTGCCACTGTTCCAGCAGCTTGATGATGGTCTCCTCCATCTGCCGGTTGGTGTAGGACTTGGGGAAATACTTCCGCAGGGAATCCGCCTGAAAAATCACCCGGTCCGCCGGTTCCTTCTTGACCTCGTTCATGATCTCACACATGAAATCCAGTGTCGCGGTCCCCTCCTGGCTCTGCTTTTTCAGCCGCTGGGCTTGGGAGAGGGAAGGGGTGGCCTGGGCGTAGTCCATCGCCTCCAGAAGCTGAGATTGTTCCTCCCGCGTCAGATAGGACAGTTCTACCGCCGGATTGAAGGCGATTTTCTTCTCATCCACCATGTTCATCAGTTCCGGGATGAGATTGGTCAGGCGGATATAGCGCTTTACCTGTGTGCCACTTTCTCCTACATCAAGCGCTATTTTTTGAGCTGCTGTCAACTTCGGACCAACTTGGTCCGAAGTTAAATCTGACCGTATTCCTTGATGTTTCATCGCGTCCAACTTCATTTTGTAGGCCCACGCCCGTTCGCTGGGGAGGATGGCCTCTCGCTGGAGATTACTGTCAACCATTGCGATGATTGCTTCATCGTCGTCCATCTCCCGGACGATGACCGGCAGCGTCTCCAGCCCCACCAGCTCCGCCGCGTGACAGCGCCGGTGGCCGGAGATGATCTCATAGCCGCCGTCCGGGTCGGGCCGGGCCAGCAGCGGGGAAATCACCCCGAACTGGGAAATGCTCTCCACCGTGCGGGTCATGGCCTCATCGTCCACCACACGGAAGGGGTGGCCCTCAAAGGGGTGCAGCTCCGAGAGGGGGATCTGCTGAATCTGCTCTCTGGCAGGTGTGTTGTTGCTTTCTGTGATGTTTTCAGTAACATCTGACAACATTTTTCACCTCCATTTCTTTCTGGATTTCGGGGCAACTCTTTCTTACCACATCGGAATCACCCCCTCAAAGCCCAAAGAGCAGCTCTTTGACCATCGCCTGCTTGTCCCGCCCGATGGCTGTTCGCCTGTCTGCTCCCCGCACCTGCACCGGGGTACACAGCTCCAGCACCCGGCTGTAAATGCGGGCGTGAGCCACGTCCGAAGCGTTACGAATTTGGCTGATGGTCAGGTTGGTCGTGACGATCAACGGCTTGTTGGATTTGTACCGTTCGTCCACGACGGCGTAAACCTGCTCCATCGCGTAATCCGTGCCGCGCTCGATGCCCAGATCGTCGATAATCAGCAGCTCATACTCTGCCAGCGAAGCAATGTACCGGTAGCGCTGTTCCGAGTACATCCCGCCCATTTTGTTGAGGATTTTGGAGAAGTTGGTCATAAGCACCGGAACACCCTTTTCCAACAGTGCGTTGGCAATGCAGGCGGCGGTAAAAGACTTGCCGGTCCCCACGTCGCCCCAAAGCAGCAGCCCCAGGTTATTTTCCTTCATCTGCGGCCAGTTATCCACATACCGCCGCGCCATCTGGATGCTGGGGCTGTCCTCCGCGCTGGCGAACGTCCAGTTGGCCAACGCTGGCTCCTGAATACCGCTGGTTTTCAGGCTGCGAATCTGGCTGCGCCGATTCATCTCCGCCAGTTCCCGCAGGAAGGCTTCATCATCCAGCTCCATGTCCACACAATCGGTCATAAGCTGTCACCGCCTTCAAACGTGTAATTTTCGTGGCTGTACGCCGGTTTCTCCGGAGGTTTCTGTCGGTCCCGCCGCGCCCAGCTCCGAATGGTGGCAAGGTGGTTCTTGTAAGTTTTTCCTGTAGAGGCGATATACTCCGACAGGCGCTCAATGCGCTGCTGGTAGTCCAAAGGGAACTCTGCCTGAAGGGTCTGAAACTCAGCCTCCGACAAAAGCACATTGCGATATTGCCCGTGTTGGTGGCGAAGCTCTTTCTCCTTCTTTCTTTTATTTGAGTCAGCATTTGATTCTTCTTTACTTAATTGTTCTTTATTTAATTGTGGCAGGTTTCCCGGACGCGGTTTCTCCGCATCCGGTTTTGCCGTATCTGGGGTATCCGTATCCGGTTTTACCGCGTCCGGGTTTTCCGCACACGGTTTTTCCGTACACGGCGCATGGGGCATTTCGTAAATGACGTACTCAATGCCGCCCATCTTCCCGTCCTCCCGGCGAAGTTGGTGCCGCTCCAGATAGCCGCACTGTTCCAGCTCCTGCAAGGTCTTGACGATGGAATCCTTGCCCTCCTTGCAAATGGCCACCAATCCCCTAACGCTGTAATCCCAGCTTTCCGGCAGGCTCAGGCAGAGGGACAGCAATCCTTTCGCTTTCAGCGTCAGGTGCTGGTCTCTCAGGTGGTAGTTGCTCATGGTCGTATAGTTGGTGTTTTTCTCAACGCGAAATACTGGCATTTTTTATCTCCTGTTCTCCTTGCGGCGGTTGTGCTTGCGGTAGGGGCAGTGCTTGTAGCGGCACCGAACGCCCCGGCTCCCGTGGATGTGATACCGGCAGAATCGGCAGTCCGGGAACTTCCCGTCCCGGTTCTTGTCGTACCAGACTTGGGCTTCGCCGCTCAGCGAATAGCCGTCCTGGGTGTAGTTGCGATTTTCCATCTTGGCATCCCTCCAGTTTGGTTTGGGCAAAAAGAAAGAGCGTACATCTGCCCCGTGGTGGGGCGATATACGTTCAGTCTTTTATGTATACAAGACGGACGCCAATGGAGATGGGGTGACAGTAATGGACGAAAAGAAAACCACCGACAAGATGCCTGAAGACAGTGAGTTCGTACCCATGCTCGACAGGTGGGAGGCCAGCAGTGGCGACTTCGTCGTAGAACCACCAGGAAAAAGGACAAGGCTGAAGAATAAAACATATTGACATTTTACCATCCAAAAGGTATAATATAATTATACCATAACAAATTGGAGGTGGTTAAATGTCTAAGGTATCAACCAGCATCTCGATTGACTCCGAAGTAAAGGCACAAGCTCAGGCGCTCTTTGCTGACTTCGGGATGGACCTGTCCACAGCGATTAACATCTTCCTCAGACAGGCCATCCGAGAGAACGCAATCCCGTTTACGATTCAGAGGGAAAACCCAAACGCAGATACGATTGCCGCTATCAAGGAACGAGACGAGATGAGGCGTCACCCCGAACAGTACAGACGCTATTCCTCTTTTACTGAGTTCATGGAGGAGGAAAACGCGGATGTATGAGATCGTACCGTCAAACCGGTTCCGAAAGGACTATAAGCTCGCAGCCAAGCGCGGTTACAACATGAAGCTCCTGAAGAACGTAGTGGATCGGCTTGCAGCCGGTGAACCACTGGATGCGAAGTACAGGGACCACGTTCTAAGTGGCAATTACAGCGGAGTCCGAGAGTGCCATATCACACCTGATTGGCTGTTGCTCTATGACATAAGCGGAGCGGAGTTGACATTGCTTTTACTCAGAACCGGAACACATAGCGACATATTTTAATTAGAAAAGCAGGATGCAACAAGCTACCTGCTTTTCTTTTGCCCCCCCAAATCTCACAAAACCAATTGTAATTGCGTTCAAAACATCCAGACAAGAAATCTCTCATCGGGGAACGACAAAGCGATTCTACGAGTCTTCTCCGGCCTAGTAGCGCATTTTGAGGAGGATCATTGTATAGGAGTTCATTCGTGGCCCGGAACCGTGTGTCATGCGAACGCAATGCGTAGCACCTGCGTTACTTCCATGCGTATGCGAACGTGTTGTGCGCTGCTGCGTCACAGGCCCGAAATGCAACAGCTCACGATTCCAGAAAAATTGGCGCTTACGTCCATCCAAAATCAGGATGAAGCTGAATTGTTAGAAAAGCACCTTATATAGGCCAAATTACAGGCAAAAAAGCCAAAATACGAACTTGAGTATGTGCATAAAACCATATCGCGTGGGAGAGCGTTCGGTTCGCATCCGAGAGGTCGAGAGTTCGAATCTCTTCAGGTCCACCATGTTCCGGGAAATTGTCAAAAGGGCAGTTTCCCGGAACTTTTTATTGCCGTCCTTCCTCTATCAGCGCCTGCTGTTGGCATAGCTGCGATAGTCAACGTTATTTTTGTTCCATCAGTTGGCGGATGTGGGTCACTCACTTGATGAGGGCTTTTCGGCGTCCCTCTTATTGATAAAAATTTTCTTTTCAACGTCTCCACGCTGGTTCCCGCAATCGGTTTTGCAATCTCCGCCGTTTTCCTCATCCTCTACCCGATGAAGAGGAGCCATGTGGACGCAAACATGGAGGAACTGCGCCGCCGTGAAAACCACGAATAAGGGCGCTTCGTTCCAGGCACACGTCTCTGTGCGGCGAAAAGCCGCTTTCAGATAACTTTCCCATTGTCGCTCAACCTCCTTTGAAAGGGCCTAACGCCTATTTCCGGCTAAGGCCCTTTCGCACACACTGACGCTTCGTCTGTGCCGCACGATTCCCGGAACACCCTTCGCCCTATATAGAGAGAATTGAAAACTTTTTGTTAATATCAAGCGGTATGTCAAAATCGTCCAACGATTCCCTAAAATCATCCCTGATTTTTGAGCAAAAACATGATAAAATAGGAACAGGTATCGAAAGCAAAAGTTACATATGAAAGCGAGGAACTTACGATGAAAACGTCCCTTTTGTATCCCGTAAACTCCACTTCCCGCCGCTTTTCCAGTTTGGACGGCATGTGGCGCTTCCAGTTTGACCCGGAAAGCGCGGGCGCAGGCGCGGGCTGGGCCAACGGCCTGCCCGATTCCATCTCCATGCCCGTCCCCGCCAGCTTCTGCGACTTCTTCACCGACAAGGACAGCCGCGAGTACACCGGCGACTTCTGGTATGAGACCGACTTCTTCGTCCCAGGCGAGTGGCAGGGCTGCGAGCTGAACATCCGCTTTGGTAGCGTCACCCACCGCGCCCGCGTCTTTGTGAACGGCACCGAGGTGGTCAGCCACGAGGGTGGCTTCCTGCCCTTCCTGGCCCCTGTCACCGACGTGGTGAACTACAACGGCATGAACAAGCTGGTGGTCCTGGCCAACAACGAGCTGAACGAGTACATGCTCCCTGCCGGCACCACCGGCGTCCTGTCCAACGGCAAGAAGATGAGCGCCCCTTACTTTGACTTCTACAACTACGCCGGCATCCATCGCCCGGTGAAGCTGGTTGTCACGCCCAAGGAGAGCATTGTGGACTACACCGTCAGCTATCGGCTGGACGGGGCCGACGCCTCTGTGGACTACACCGTGGAGACCAACGGCGATTCCCCTGTGACGGTGGAGTTGTATGACGCCGACGGCGCGAAGGTGGCCGAGAGCGCCGGGGCCTCCGGCACCCTGATGGTCAAGGACGCCCACCTGTGGAACGTCCACGCCTCCTACCTCTACAAAATCGTCATCCGCATCCTGGATGGGGACAAAGTGGTGGATGAATACTACGAAAAGATCGGCATCCGCACTTTCGAGGTAAAGAACCAGCGCTTCCTCCTGAACGGCAAGAGCGTCTATCTCCGGGGCTTCGGCAAGCACGAGGACGCCGACATCCGGGGCCGCGGCCTGGATCTGGCTACCGTGAAGCGGGACTTTGAGTGCATGAAGTGGATCGGGGCCAACTGCTTCCGCACCAGCCACTATCCCTATGCCGATGAGGTCTACCAGATGGCCGATGAGGAGGGGTTCCTGATTATTGACGAGGTTCCCGCCGTCGGCTTTATGGAGAGCACCATGAACTTCCTGGCCGCCAATCAGGGCAACGGCAAGAAGCTGGGCTGGTTCGAGAAGGAGACCACTCCCAAACTGCTGGCCAACCACAAGCAGGCCCTCCGGGAGATGATTACCAGGGACAAGAATCACGCCTCCGTGGTGGCCTGGAGCATCCTGAATGAGCCGCAGTGTACCAGCGAAGGCACCGAAGCTTACTTCAAGGAGGTCTTTGACTACGCCCACGAGCTGGACGTGCAGAAGCGCCCCCGCACCTACGCCATCGTCATGATGAGTCTGCCCAACACCAGCAAGGGCTGGCAGTTCAGCGACTTCCTCTCCCTGAACCGCTACTATGGCTGGTACGTCATGGGCGGCTATCAGATGAGCGACGCCGAGGTCGCCTTCCATCAGGAGCTGGACGGCTGGCAGGCCCTCGCCGGGGACCGCCCCCTGATCTTCACCGAGTACGGCGCGGACACCATGCCCAGCGAGCACAAGCTGCCCTCCGTCATGTGGAGCCAGGAGTATCAGGACGAGTATCTGGCCATGAACCACCGGGTCTTCGACAGCTACGACTTCATCCAGGGCGAGCTGGTGTGGAACTTCGCGGACTTCCAGACCACCGAGGGCATCATGCGTGCCAACGGCAACAAGAAGGGCATCTTCACCCGTCAGCGCCAGCCCAAGGACGCCGCCTTTGCGTTCAAGGCGCGCTGGGAATCCCTTCCCCTGGATTACAAGGGCTGAACAACACATCACGGTAGAAAAACCTGCTCTATGTCAATCATCTGGCAGGGGTAGGCAAAAATAATATATGGTTATCTCTTTGAATCAACCGCGTTATTTGAGTAGTTAGTAGCTAGTGATTAGTGGCTAGAAAGTGGTTTTTCAGGTAAAAAACTATATTTTTCGGACAAAACTGACACCAAACAACAAGCACTATCCGTTTTTTTGCGGGCGGCCACCGAACAGGGGTGGCCGCCCGCAATTATTGCCCGGTCAGTGTTTATCAGCTGACTGTCACTTTTTTGCTGCTGCTCCAGGCGGAGTAATACTTTGTTCCGGAAACTGTTTTATAAGCCCGGACCTTGACGTAATAGGTCTTACCACTGGTTATCTTCGATATGTTAGCGTAGGAACCCGTGACATACTTGTTCAGCGGATTATTAAAGCTTGAGGAGGTATCAAGGGCGATCTGGAAGCCAGTCGCATTGGAATTCGTGCTCCACTCCATGTTGATGTACCCACTGACGTCGCTCGTGACACTGGAAATTGTGGGGCAGGAGACGTAATAGATGGTCTTTGTGGAGGACGCGGCGCTCTTGGTAGAACCGTAGTAGGCGTAAACCTTGTACTGATACTTGGCACAGTTGGTTTTTGCGCCAGTGTCGGTGTATTTGACAGTGGAGCCGCTGGTGATCTTCTTCACCTGCTTGCCGTTCCGGTAGACATAGTAGCCCTTGGCCCCAGAGACCTTGCTCCACTTGACGGTGACGCCGCTGCTCGTGTTGGTCAGGCTGGAAATTGTCGTCTTGTTCAGCTTGACGGTGATGGTGATCGTCTTGCTGTTCGACGCCTCATAATTACTGCTGCTTGCCGCCTTGACCGTAATCTTGGCAGTACCAGGCTTCTTGGCGGTGACCTTGCCCGCGCTACTGACGGTGGCGACGGACGTATCCGACGAGGAATAGGAGATTTCGCCATCGCCGGTCGTCTTGGCAGTAATGGTGGTGGTCTTCCCAACATAGATGCTGGTAGAAGCGGCGCTGGCGGTCAGGGTTTGGCTGGCCTTGCTGATTTTGATGGTCGCAGAGCCGGAGGCGTCGTTGTAATTCCCGGTGTTGTCCTTGATATAATAGTAAACCGTCGTGGTGCCCACTTTTTTGCGGGTGGGCTTGGTGGTGGAGCCGCTGGTGTAATTGCTGCTGGTCAGTTTGGTGGAGGTGCTGTAGTAAATCGTATAGTCGTCGGAGCCGCTGGGCGCGGTGACTTTCAGAGTGAAGGTGTGGGATTTGCCGTCATAGGTGCCGCTGTACTTGGTTTTGCTCGTGGTCATATCGGCCTTGCTGATTTTAATGGTCGCAGAGCCAGAGGCATCGTTGTAATTCCCGGTGTTGTCCTTGATATAATAGTAAACCTTTGTGGTGCCCGCGTTGGTGCGGGTGGGCTTGGTGGTAGTGCCGCTGGAGCTGTAGTTGCTGCTGGTCAGCTTGGTGGACTTACTGTAGTAAATCGTATAGTCGTCGGAGCCGCTGGGGGCGGTGACTTTCAGGGTGAAGGTGTGGGATTTGCCGTCATAGGTGCCGCTGTACTTGGATTTGCTCGTGGTCATATCAGCCTTGCTGAGGGTGATGGTAGCGGAACCAGAGGCGGCGTTATAGTTCCCGGTGTTGTCCTTGATGTAATAGTAGACCGTCGTGGTGCCTGCGCTGGTGCGGGTGGGCTTGGTAGTGGTGCCGCTGGAGCTGTAGTTGCTGCTGGTCAGCTTGGTGGTCTTGCTGTAGTAGATGGTGTAATCGCTGGAGCCGCTGGGAGTGGTGACTTTCAGGGTGAAGGTGTGGGAGGAACCGTCATAGGTGCCGCTGTAGTTGGACTTACTCGTGGTCATATCGGCCTTGCTGAGGGTGATGGTAGCGGAACCGGAAGCGTCGTTATAGTTCCCGGTGTTGTCCTTGATATAATAGTAGACCGTTGTGGTCCCGGCGCTGGTGCGGCTGGGCTTGGTGGTGGTGCCGCTGGAGCTGTAGTTGCTGCTGGTCAGCTTGGTGGTCTTGCTGTAGTAGATGGTGTAATCGCTGGAGCCGCTGGGAGCGGTGACTTTCAGGGTGAAGGTATGGGATTTGCCGTCATAGGTGCCGCTGTAATTGGCCTTACTCGTGGTCATATCAGCCTTGCTGATTTTGATAGAGGTCGTTCCAGTGGTCACGGTTTTGGAATTGATGATGCCGGAAGTGGGAACCGCGATGTAGTACACCGTTGTGGTACCCGCATTGGTGCGGGTGGGCTTGGTGGTGGTGCCGCTGGTGCTGTAATTGCTGTAGGTCAGCTCGGTGGAGGTGCTGTAGTAGACGGTAGCGCCCCCGGTGGCGGTGACGGAGGCCGAGTGCTTGGAGCCGTCATAGGTGCCGGAGTAGGCTTTGGCTGTCACCTTGGGATTGATGTAGATGTACGCGGAGCCGGAGGCGTCACTGTAGTTGCCGGTGTTGTCTTTCACATAGTAATAGACCTGGACTCCCCCGGCGTCGGTGCTGGTGGGCTTGGTGGTGGTACCGCTGGTGTAATTGCTGCTGGTCAGCTTGGTGGAGGTGCTGTAATAGACCGTGTAACTGCTGGGACCGCTGACGGTCATGGAGAAGGTGTGGGCGGAGCCGTCATAGGTGCCGGTGTAGTTGGTGGTAGTGACAGACGTTGTGGCCTTGCTGATGGTGATGGAGGTCGTTCCAGTGGTCACGGTGTAAGAAGTGACCAAACCCGAACTGGGAACCGCAATATAGTACACCGTTGTGGTACCCACGTTGGTGCGGGTGGGCTTGGTGGTGGTGCCGCTGGTGCTGTAATTGCTGTAGGTCAGCTCAGTGGAGGTGCTGTAGTAAAGGGTGGCACTTCCACTGAGGGAGGGAGTAAATGTATGGGCGGAACCGTCATAAGTGCCGCTGTACGCAGTCATTGTCACCTTCGGGTTGATGTAGATATATACAGAGCCATACTTATTGTTATAATTTCCTGTACCGTCTTTGATGTAATAATATACTTTGACGCCGCCGGAATATTTGCGGGTAGGCTTGGAGGTGGTGCCGCTGGTGTAATTGCTGCTGGTCAGCTCGGTGGAGGTGCTGTAATAGATCGTATAACTGCTGGGGCCGCTGACCGTCAGAGTGAAGGTGTGGTAGGAACCATCATAGGTGCCTTTGTAGCTGGACTTGCTCGTGGTCATGCTGGCCTTACTGATGGTGATGGAGGTCGTTCCAGTGGTCACGGTGCTGGAAGTGATTAAACCGGACTTGGGAACCGCAATATAGTACACCGTTGTGGTACCCGCATCGGTGCGGGTGGGCTTGGTGGTGGTGCCGCTGGAGCTGTAGTTGCTGTAGGTCAGCGCAGTAGAGGTGCTGTAATAAAGGGTGGCGGTTCCACTGAGAGAACTGGTAAACGTATGGGAAGAGCCGTCATAGGTGCCGCTGTATGCGGTCATCGTCACCTTGGGCTTGATGTAGATGTACGCGGAGCCAGAGGCGTCATTGTATTTCCCTGTGCCATCCTTGACGTAGTAATAGACCTTGACGCCGCCGGAAACGGTGCGGGTGGGCTTGGTGGTGGAGCCGCTGGAGCTGTAGTTGCTGCTGGTCAGCTGGGTGGAGCTGCTGTAATAGATTTTATAGCTGCTGGGGCCGCTGACGGTCAGGGTAAAGGTGTGGGAAGACCCATCGTAGGTGCCGCTGTAGTTCGACTTGGAAATCGTCATACTGGATTTCGCGTTGACCGTCACGGTAGTAGTCTTAAGCGTCTGGGTGCTGCCGCTGTTGTACACCACATACCAATAATAGTAATATGTGCCGCTGGAGGTAAAGGTATAAGTGGGATTGCGGTATTTCATTTTCTTACCGCTGCCAGCGGAATCAGAATATACCAAGCTATAGCTGCTGCTGGAAGGGGTTTTGATGTACAGCTTCGCTGTCTGGACGCTGACGGTGTCTGTATTAAACTGAATGTTGAAATAGTACGTATTTCCGCAGTAAAGGGTCGATGCGGAGGGAAGATCGCCGTCCACGGCGCTGCACGTAACGGCAGTGGATGAGATGTTCCAGTAGAAGTCGGAGTCCGTTGCAGCCGCAGACACTTCTGCCGAGGTTTCATCCGTTTCTTCCTCCGCTTCGGCGTCGCTTTCCTCCCCGGCAGGGGTTTCTGCCTCAGAGGTATCCTTCGCTGTGTCGGCATCTTCTTCCGCTTCACCGGCGGAGGAAGAGCCTTCCTCAGTTGGGGTTTCCTCCCCCGTCGCTTCATCAGTGGCCGATTCCTCGGCGGGGGTTTCTTCCGTCCCTTCCTCGGCTGGGGCCTCCTCCGCCGCTTCCTCAGACGGGGTTTCTTCCTCGGCGGATTCCTCCGCCATGTCCACAACGATTTCGCCGTCGTCTTCCACAACGATTTCGGCGGTGGTCTCATCCAACGTCTCCGTGTCCGTCGCCCACGCCGTGGCGGACAGCAGGGACAGGGTCATAGACAGCGCCAGAACCAGCGCTGTCAGCCGTTTCAAACTGCGCTTCATAAAATCAGTTCCTTTCTTTAGGGTATTATTTGGTGCGCCGACAGTTACCACCGGATAAAATAACACACTATAATTGTAGCAGGACATGGAAAGAAAAGCAAGCTTTTTGTGGAATTTTCCGGGGGTTTTGCGAAAACGCTTGAAATGCCGATTGATCTATGATAAAAGATAAAAGAGGTTACGTATTTTGGAAAGTGTGGCGCGCAGCAGGAGCCGGAGCTTTGATATTCCATCGGCCTTTGTCCCAATATCAACAAAACGATTTTTGCCATTTCTTTCCCTGCCGTTGCGCAGATGATGAGAATGGCATTTTTTCTTGCCTCTTGCGGGAAATTTTTCTCTTGGTTATTGCCGCTTTGTGACAGATTGTGTTATAATCAAAAAACAGAACGACAGCGCTGCATTTGTAACGTGCAAGAATGAATGATACCCCATTCGTTTCAGCAAAAAGGCATACGGATCGAGGTATTGTTTTGCGGCTGATTTTCCTTTCGGTATTGATGTCGAATGGACGGATGGTTTTAGAGGGAGTGATGTGCATTGATGCCGCAATTTGAAGATTGGCAGGTCGTCCGCGAACTGGGCAGCGGCGCCTACGGCATGGTTTATGAGATCCAAAAGACGGATGAATTTGGGTTTTCGACCAAGTCCGCGTTGAAGGTGATCCGTATTCCGCAGTCGGAGGCCCAGGTGGACGAAATGAGGAGCAAGGGCGAATCCGACGAGGCCGTGGCGGAGTATTTCCGGGATATGACCGCCGGTGTGCTGGATGAAGTCCGCGCCATGTATCAGCTCAGAGGCCGCAACAACATCGTCAACTATGAGGACCACCGGGCCCGGCAATGTGAGGACGGCATCAGCTGGGAACTGCTGATTCGGATGGAACTGCTGACCCCGCTGAACAAATACATCAGGGACCATAACATCACCCGGAAAACGGTCATCAAACTGGGGATCGACATTTGCAACGCCCTGGAGCGGTGCCAGAAGTTCAACATCATCCATCGGGACATCAAGCCCAGCAATATTCTGGTCAACAAGGACGGCGATTTCAAGCTCAGTGACTTCGGCATTGCCCGGCGGGTGGAAGAAGACGCAACGATGGCGATGCTCTCTCAAAAGGGTACCCCTTCTTATATGGCGCCAGAGATCTATCAGGGCAAGCCCTATGGGTTCAGCGTGGATATTTATTCTCTTGGCATTGTCATGTACCAGCTGCTGAACTACAACCGGGACCCCTTTTTGCCGACCTACCCGGACCGTATCCGCCACGGAGATCAAACCCGCGCCCAGAGTCGCCGGTTGAGCGGCGAACGGCTTCCCAAGCCGGCGCAGGACAGCGGGCAGCTGGCTGAAATTGTCCTGAAAGCCTGTAGTTATGACCCGGCGAAGCGGTATTCCAGCCCCCGACAGATGCGTGAGGATCTGGAGTCAATTCAATATAATGACGCGGACTGGGAACAGGTCGTGGGTACCAGCGTGGATGCGCTGACGATTCCCGGCTCTGACCGCTCGATTACCGCTGCGTCCGGCTCTGGCTCAAGCGGTTCCGCGTCTGTGGAACAGAAAGATGAAAAGCAGAGCGGGGAGCAGGACAGCAACGAAGGTGTAGGGGGCCTCGCTTCAGGAGGGGATGAGACCGTCCATATTTCGTCTACTTCCGAACCGGGTGACCTCACTGAAAATATGACCGAGCAACGAGATCCTACTGTGAATTTAAACGGCGGCAGCGCAGAGGAACCTCACCAGGAGGGAGAAAGCGACGCCGAGGCAGATGACGCATCGTCTGGGCCGGAACCTCCTCCCGAAGCGGAGGACGCGTCTGGCGGCGGAACCGTAGCCACAGAAGATGTTCCGGACCCGGTTTCCGATGGAGCTGGCGACGCTCCCGCAAAACGGCCCAAAGCGGCAAAAATCGCGGTGATTCTCCTTGTGGTGCTGTTGGCGGTTTTCGGCGGCTACAGGGGATACTACTACATGACGACCACCTCCGAGGTGCCGGATGTGTCTCTCATGACGGAGCAGGAAGCGGTTGCGGCATTGGAAGCTGCCTCTCTCGTTGTGGGGGAAGAAGAATGGGTTTACTCGGACGAGGTGGACAAGGGCTGTGTGGTCAGCGTGTCCAATGAGGGAGAGCAGGTGGCCAAGAGGGTGGCCAAGAACACCAGCCTCACATTGACCCTGAGCCTGGGTTCCATTGTCACGGTGCCAAACGAGTTGGGCGCAGAGGGCGAGGAGGCGGTTTCTGCCTTGGAACAACTGGGTCTGACGGTTTCTACCGACTCCGAATACTCGGACGAGTACGCCGAGGGACAGGTGATCGCCCAAAGCCTGGAGGCAGAGTCCGACGTAGATGAGGGAACAGAGATCGTCCTGACCCTGAGCCTTGGCTCCAAGCCCTTTGAACTGGAGAGTTACACAGGACAAACGTCGGAGGACGCACAGGCGGCGCTGGAGGCGCTGGGTCTGACGGTCGAAGTCAAAAAGAGCTACAGCACTGAGGTGGAAAAAGGCTCGGTGATCAGCCAATCCCCGGAGGCGGGAGAGCAGGTGCGCAAAGGCGACACTGTCACCATCAAGGTCAGCAAGGGACTGGAACAGGTCGTTGTGCCGGATGTCACAGGTATGACTACGAGCGAGGCCACCGCAGCGTTGGAGGCCGTGGGCCTGACCCTGGGCGGCACCACCAACGTTTACAGCAACTCCGTCTCCTCTGGTTATATCACCGAGCAGGGCACCGCCGCCGGTACGGAGGTGGACAAAGGTTCCTCTGTTTCCGTCAAGGTCAGTATTGGCCCCGAACCATCCAGCAACAGCGATAATAACTTCAGTATTGACGAAATGACGCGAGGTTAAGTGGAACTGCCTAAACGGTCCCCTGCGGACCCAGTGGGCCAGAATGCCGAATGAAAAGCAGCTCTTTGTCAAGAGTTGGAGTGGAGGAAAAGGTTGAAACATTGTAATCGAAGCACGAGACCAAAAACGGGTACACAAAGCCAAGCCCCCTAGAAGTGGCGAAAAAGCCAAGATTGTTGTCGGATCATCCAGTTGCAGGGGCAATCGCCAAGTAGCCTTGCCTTTGCAGGATAAAAACCGCATCATACCNNACCACATTGGGGTGGACAACCGCTGTCACTTTGCAAAAATTCGTGAAAAAATTTTTGACGTGACTTTGGACGAGGAGGTCACGTCAAAATCTTTCTGTATCGAAATAATTAGGTCCAAAGGAGACGTCGTTCACCGGTTTCTCCCACGATTTCCGTTAAACTCCCAAAACTCAATGATATATTATCTCTCTGAAGGGAAAACAATCCCTTACTACATTTGGTTCTATGTCAAGAGTTG
>MSHH01000029.1 GCA_001941075.1 Oscillospiraceae bacterium Zagget6
ATAATGGAGGAATGCTACTATGAAGCTGATACACTGTGAGTTTAACATCGACACTGCCAGCGTGGAGCTGCGATTTCGATGATGGAAGCGAAATCAGCATCTACACTCCAGGGGTGGACGATGAAATTTGCCTCACTCTTCCGATGCAGACAGAAATCGACTGTCTGATTTACAATGAGCCGTTGACCTATGCGAAGCTGGTGTTCTCCAGCGAATTGGCGCAGTATGCCAGGGATATGGCGGGAACACACGGATTGAAGGATTAAATGAATGCCGTTGTACAGGAAATCTCCCCTGTACGGCGGCATTTTTTGCGTTCTGTTCCTATCATGCTCAAGAACAAGAAAAAAGCAAGATTTGCACTTCGCTTTCTATGTTATAATGAGAGCAACAAAGTTTGAGCGGTGAAGAGACTTGTCCCATGAAAGAGATGATCCATCCCCGAATACGGGAATATGCTTGCGCTTCCTGTTCGACCGTCATTGAGAAAACCCATTCCAGTGAAAAGGGCTTGACTCAGGAGCAAGTGCGCCAGAATCGAAAAAATATGGCGGAAATGAGCAGACGATAAGCAACAAAAAGGAAAACACCATCCCGCACTGCATCCGCAGAGCATTTATTAACCCCTTTACAGTGATCCTTTTCCTGTTGGCAGTTATCCTGCTGTTCACGGATATTCTGATGCCGGAGCAATACGGGCAAGGGCTTTCTTCGGTTCTCATCATCAGCCTGATGCTGGTTTTGAGCGGTATCATACGGTTGATTCAGGAGCTTCGGGCAAAGCGTGTTGCCGACCGCCTGACCCAGATGGTGCAGACTACTGTCTCTGTCTGTCGGGACGGTGTCTGGCAGGAGGTGCGTTCGGATGAGTTGGTGGTTGGCGATCTGGTTCGTATGGAAGCCGGAGACCGTGTCCCGGCAGATATTCGCCTGACAGATGCAACGGACTTTTTTGTTTCCCAATCTGTTATCACCGGAGAAAGCAGGATTCTGGAAAAGAACACCCTGCCGCTGACAGAAACCCCGACCAAAATCAGCGAGTGCAGCAACACCGTCTTTCAGGGAACGACCATCACCGGAGGCAAGGGAGTCGGCATCGTTCTGGCCGTCGGAGCCGATACCGTTTACGGGAATTTTTCTGCAACGCCCTCGAACCGAAAAGAAGAATTTGACCATGGGTCAGCATCCATCGCATGGGTGCTGATCAAGTTCATGGTGATTCTGGTTCCGGTCGTATTTCTCGCCAGCGGGCTGACCAAGGGCAACTGGCTGGAGGCATTTCTGTTTGCCCTGTCTGTTGCAGTGGGGCTGACGCCGGAGATGCTGCCGATGGTGGTCAACGCCTGTCTGGCTAAGGGCAGCTTTTCCATGGGGCAAAAGCAAACGGTGGTAAAAAACATCAACGCCATGCAGTCTCTGGGCAGCATGGATCTGCTCTGTGTGGATAAGACGGGAACCCTGACCGAAGATACTGTTACGCTGGAATATTTCATGGATGTTCTGGGAAATGAGAGCGAAACGGTTTTGGATTATGCCTTTCTGAACAGCTTCTATCACAGCGGCGTGAAGAATCACCTGGACACGGCGATTTTGGAATGTCGGGAGATGCCCGGCAGGGAAGCACATTTTGAAGCACTTTCTAAAGGCAGCGTCCTTCTGGATGAGCAGCCCTTTGATTACACACACAAATCCGTTGGCATCCTGCTGAAAGGTGAAACGGAAAATCTGCATATCATCAAGGGCAATGTGGAGCAGGTCGTGTCAAAGTGTCGGTACGTCCAGTTTAAGGGAGAGCAAATTCCGATTCAGGGGAATTCCGTTAAGGACGCCCACGCCATCGTGGACGAGATGACCGAGGACGGCATGAAAGTCCTCGCCGTTGCCTGCCGAAGAACGAGCGCTTCTGTTCTGAGCGGAGAGGAATCAGACTTCATCCTGCTGGGGTATCTCAGCTTTTTTGATGCGCCGAAGAAAAGCGCAGCAGAAGCCATGGAGCGCCTGAAAAAATTAAAGGTGGATGTTCGTGTTTTGACCGGGGACGACCAGAAAACGGCTGTCTCCATCTGTTCCCGCCTCGGCATAGAGACAAACCATATCCTGACCGGTGCAGAGCTGGAGCTGATCTCTGAAAATGAACTTCCCCTGCTCATCGAGCAGACCACCGTTTTTGCGGAACTGGCTCCCAGACAGAAGGCACAGATCGTAGAGCTTTTGCAGCAGAACGGCCACAGTGTCGGGTTCCTGGGGATGGGATGAATGACCTGCCCGCAGAGCTGGCTGCCAACGTGGGTATTTCCGTGGATACAGCGGCAGAGGCTGTCAAGGAGAGTGCTGATAAGAAGGTGCGAGTCGTATTCCGGCAAAAAGGAACCAGCGGCAAGCATCTTGGCAAACCGCCCTATGGATACCGGCTTGACCCATCTGGCGAATACCATCTTCAACGGTAGATGCTGCCAACTGTATCGCAGGAAAGTCAGGCACATTTCTGTGGGTTTCGGAAGCCTTTTCCGGCCATTTATACACGGCTCCTGATATGCCGCAAACAGGAGCGTTTCGGTTGAGGTAAATTTGGGGCAAACAGTTGAAGTTACGCGCCTAACACCCGCTCCATCTTGACCCGGCACTTCTTCTTATAAAACGCAATGCCGTAGTGGATGATCTCCGGCGGCACATCAATGCCAAAGAAGTCGTCGTAGTGTTTTGCTGTGATTTGCTCCAGCGCATCCTGAGCCTTTTGCTCCAGCTGCCGCTCGTCTGTGGCGTATTTCAGCTCAATGATAACGCCGAAGTTCTTTTTCCGCTTCTTCACCGGCTCCACGATAATGTCCGCCCGGCCGCTGCCAGCTTCCCGGTTGGAAAGCACCCGCCAACCGTGGTTGCTGTTCAACATCCCCAACAATATCCCGTGGTAGAAGTTCTCTCGTTTTTCCAGCGTTCCGCCGTCCAGGAAGCTGATAGAATCAGCCATACAGTCGTTGAGATACTCCTGTATTTCAACCGGATCACCGGTTTCAATCGCGTCCAGTAAGCCGCTCAATCCCTCCGTGTCCGCAGAAATTTTATCGGAGAACCACTCGTCGATTTTATCAATGAAAATGGAGCGAATCTCCCTGTTTGGAATCGTCAATTCGTATTCGCCGTTTTCATTCACACCACGCTGAGTCAGATAGCCAGTGGTAAATAGAATACTCCACAAATGTTCTGGTTTCCGGTCAATTTCCGGATAGGTCAGGTCCAGCTTTAGCTTTTTGGATACGCTTTCTCCCGCAATCAGGTTTTCGATTTGTTCCCTGGTTTTCAGGTCCGCCTTTTCCGCGAAGCGGACGATCATATCGTTGCTGCTGGTGTTGGCCCAAAAGTTCTGAGGCACCTTACGGGACTCGTTCAAAAGGTGGTCACACCACTTAACAACGTCCCAGGGGCAGTAGACATTTGTCTGCCCAAAACAATAGCCATCGTACCATTCTTTCGTGAGCGCATAATATTCACTGAGGCCATAATAGCAGAGCAGATCCTGAACCTCTGCGTCCGTAAACCCGAACCATTCATCATACTTTTCATCCACGATCGTATTGACATTCAGGTTGTTCAGCCCGGTGAAAATACTCTCCTTGGAAATCCGCAGACAGCCGGTCAGTACTGCGAGCTGTAAGGCGTCGTTGGTTTTCAGGGCGGCGTTGAGCATCTGCCGAATCAGCAAAATCATCTGGTCGTAGTAGCCACGCTGATAGGCTTTGTCCAGGGGCACATCGTACTCGTCAATCAGAATGACGACTTTTTTACCGTAGTGATTGTAGAGCAATCGAGATAGAAGATTTAAACTCTCCTCCAGATTTCCCTCTTCCGCACACAGCGCATAGTATTTCTTTCGGTCAAATTCATTTAATTGGTCATTGGACAACACGTTATAAAACCGAATCGCCTCGGTGCTGATCATGCTCCACAATCTTCGCCGTGCGTCGGCGAAATCCCAGCCCTCTACGCCTTTCAAGCTGATGGAAATGACCGGGTACTGTCCCATATGCTGCTGGCACAGCGCCGTTTCTTTGGAAATGTCCAATCCATCAAAGAGACTTTTATCTGTCCCGACCTCGAAGAAATACCGGAGCATACTCATGTTCAGGCTTTTACCGAAGCGTCGGGGACGGGTAAAAAGCGTCACCAACGCCCCCTGATTCAACAGGTCTCGAATCAAATTTGTTTTATCCACGTAGTAATAGCCGCGGGTGCGCATATCCATGAAGTTTTCGATCCCCAGTGGCAGTTTCAACCTTTCCATTCCTGATTCACCTCCGAACATCTGTGGAACAAATCTCTTATGATAATGTCTGCTGAAGAAACTGCCATGCGGTTTAGTTGCGCGGTGAAAGCCGTGCAACTTCATGAAATCAGCAGTTTCACGCTGGTTTCGTGGAATGCAACCATTGTTGCAATGCGTATGGCTTTTGTTCAGTACGCTTTATGATATAAGTAGCGTACCATAAAAGCGCCTTCTCAGCAAGTGGTTGCCCATAAAAAATACACAAAATCACAACTTGTCATATTCGATAAGAGCAATACGCAATATCAAGCAGCCAGTACTCACTGCTCAAAACAATAGATACTGGCTGCTCCGTCAGGCAAGCGCCCTGCCAATGGCAATCGATCCGCTGATGGCGGCGCCGCAGGCCGCCTCTTCCTTGTATTCCGCCAGAGACAACGCCGCTGATGGTCGTCGTCCCGATGTCGATTCCAATCGCTTTCATATCGCATTCCTCATTGCATGATCCTGCGCGTCAGGTCGTCTCCCGGACGATCAGTTCCACCGGGATACGCTGCCTCTGTAACCCGTTGATTTCTTCCGCAAAGGCGCAGCCATCCCACCCTTGGACAGACAGGCTCACCAAATGCTGTTTGGAACTTCTGTCGCTCATTATAGCACACCTTCTTCTCTCTGCGCAATCGTTTTCAACATGAAAACACGCGAGAAGCAGGACGGCGCAGATCAAATTGCGCGGCGCCGCCTGCGTCCAATGGAAAAGGCCGGGAACATGGATGTTGCAGCTCCCGGCCCACGTCACTGCCTACACTGCGCTGTCAGCGCAGCTGTGGTTCCGGGGGATCACTGCCACTCGGCAGCGTTGTCGAGGTCCACCAGGATGGCGTCCACGGGGGTCTTTTCCGGGGCAGCGCTGGCGGTGTCAAGGGCTTTCTGCATATCCCAGTCGCAGGCGGCGGAACCGATGATCTCCATGTCGGCGTCCTCGAACGCCTGCCGGAACCGCATTCTCAAAACAAGGATGCTGCATCATAAAAGCCCCTCATCCCACTCCATTTGCGGAACACGGCAAGTGGAGTGGGATTTTTTCAATCATGGGGCTGAGGCGTATCGCTTCATCGTACGCTTGTACTGCCGTTCCAGCGGCGTTTTTTGCGTTTTTGGCGGTCAACCCGCCGCTACCCTCAAGGGGTACTTCCGAAGCTGCGCTTCTCCCTGCGGCACTTCGTGCCTCCGCCGTCAAGCGGCACTTCCGGGGCGTTGCCCCTCCCTGCCTGTGTCCCCATCCCGTCCGTTCGTCCCTGAAAACTTTCCGCTTTTTTGTCACCAAGTCAGCAAATGAAGGGATTTTTTATTTTAACCTTCTCATAAGTTTGTCATTTTCCCAGTTCCGCCGGGATTTTTATATTTTTGCAATCCGAAAAGTTTTATGTTTCATTTTTGTCACTAATTTAACTTCGCGCCAAACACTCGGAAACCAGGGCGCTTCTTTGGTAATTTTGTATAAAAAGTACAAATAAAAACTGTGAAAAATGCTAAAAACGGGTTTTGTCACAAAAGGATGTGGACAAAAATGGAGCAACAAGGGCTTGTTTTTCCTGTCACTAACCGATAAAATAACAATCAGAAAAAGAGAGGAGGTTCAAAAATGTCTGGAAGTAACACCACCGGCTCCGGCCCCCGGCGGCTGACCTCCCGGCAGGTCTCCATCATTCAGATGCTGACAAAGACCGGCGCCAAGCCGGTGACCATCAACGCCATTGCGGAAAAGCTGGGCGTCTCCTCCCGAACGGTACTGCGGGAAATGCCCGCCATCGAAGCCTGGTTTGAGGAAAACGACTTTAAATTTGTCCGCAAGCCCGGCGTGGGCCTGATGATCCAGGAGGAGCCGGAGACCATTCAGCTGCTCCAGGAGCTGCTGCACACCGAGCAGGTCAAAACCACCTACAGCCGGAAGGAGCGGCGGCGACAGCTGCTGGGCGAGCTGCTGTGCGCCAAGGAGCCGGTGAAGTCCTATGTATTCCTCTCCCGGTTCCACATCTCCGAGGGCACCCTCTCCAACGACCTGGACGCCCTGAACGACTGGCTCTCCGACTACGGCATCAAAGTCATCCGCCGGCCCGGTGTGGGCATCCTGCTGGAGGGCAGCGAGAGCGCCTACCGGCAGGCCATCGCCAATGCCGCGTTCGAGTTCATGGACGAGGGCGAGATCCTCCAGCTCCTGCGGGGGCAGAAGGAGGAACCTTCTCCCAGCAGCTCCACGCTGCTCCAGGATCGGCTGTTCAGCTTCATCGACCCGCAAATCGTCGCCTTTGTGGAACGGGTGCTGGCGGAGTCGGAAAAGCAGCTGGACATCAAGTTCACCGACAGCGGCTATATGGCCCTGGTGGTCCACCTGTCTCTGGCCATCCGGCGGCTCCAGTCCGGCGAGACCATCGAGATGGACGCCGACGAGCTGGCAGAGCTGGCCGCCCTGCCAGAGCACGGGGCCGCAGTGCAAATCGCGGAGAAAATCAGCGCCCAGTTCAAGCTGGACATTCCAAAGGAAGAGGTCGGGTTCATCACCATGCACCTGTCCAGCGCCCGCATCTGGCCCCAGTCCCGGAAGCCCCGGAGCCAGGTCCAGTCCATCAACACCCGTCAGGTGGTCATGTCCCTGGTGGATTCGGTGGAAAAAGAAATTGGCCTCCCCTTCCACACCTGCACCCGGATGATCGAGGAGCTGATGAGCCACATGGACTCCATGATTAGCCGTCTCTCCATGAATATCCACCTGGACAACGCCCAGGTCGAGGACATCCAGCAGAACTACCCGGACATCTACGCCGCCGTGGAGCGGGCCTGCGGCATTTTCAAGGACCTGCTTCAAATCAACGACATCTCCCCCTCGGAAATCACCTTCGTGGCAATGCACTTCGTCGCTGCGGCGGAGACCCTCCGGGTGGAGCAGAAGCGGGTGGCGGTGGCGGTGGTCTGCCCCAGCGGTATGGGAGCCTCCCGGATGCTGGCGGCCAACCTGATGCACTCCTTCCACAACATTGAGATTCGCCAAATCGTCTCCGCGTTCAGCCTGGAGCCGAAGGCCCTGCGGGAGGCGGGCATCGACCTGGTCATTTCCACCGTACCCCTCCAGCTGGACTTCCCCAACATCTGCGTCAGCCCCATTCCCCAGGCCCAGGATATGCTGGTCATCACCAACGCGGTGGAGGCCATCAACAAGGACCGCAAGGCCAACGCGGAGGCCCGGAATCCCCTGCCCCAGCGGGCGGACGCCGTCACGCTGGCGGACATCCGCTCCCTGACCCGGACCGGGGAGGAAATTTCCCAGCTGCTGGACCACTTCACCCTGCGGGAGGTACACGGCCTCCAGCGGGCGGAGGAGCTGCTGGGTGAGGCGGCGGGGCTGTTCGCCAACACGGTGCTGGAGCGCCAGCGCATTGGCAGCGACCTGGCCCGGCGGGAACAGGTGAAAAGCACCTACCTGCCTCACATGAGCATTTACCTGCTGCACTGCCGCACTGCGGCGGTCAGCCACTGTCGGTTCGGCTATCTCAGGCTGGACCACACCATCCTCACCCATTCCGGGACGGTGATGGGCGCTGTGCTGCTGCTGGCCCCCAAAACCGACTGGCCGGAGGGGGTCGAGGTCATCAGCAGACTGAGTATGCTGCTGGTGGAGGACGAACGATTTTTACAGGCCCTGCAAGCCGGGGACCAGGACCGGGGGAAGGCCCTGGCGGAACAGGCGCTTGTGAAATATTACGCAACCGAACTAAAAAGAATAGGAGATGGAAAACTATGAAAAATGGTGTCCAAAAGATGGGCAAGGTTTTGTCCGGCATGGTCATGCCGAACATCGGCGCCCTCATCGCATTCGGCTTCCTGGCCGCTCTGTTTATCGAGTCCGGCTGGATTCCCAACGCACAGCTGGCCGAACTGAACGGCCCCATGCTCACCTACCTCATCCCCATCCTGATCGCCGGTCAGGGCGGCTACATGTTTGGCGGAGACCGGGGCCGCGTGGTCGGCTCCATCGCCATCATGGGCGCGATCGTCAGCAGTGATTACACCATGCTGATGGCCGCCATGGTCCTTGGCCCCCTGGGTGGCTGGTGCATCAAGAAGTTCGACGACGCTATGGACGGCCATATGCCCGCCGGCTTTGAAATGCTCATCAACAACTTCTCCTGCGGCATCATTGGTATGCTGCTGGCCATCGTCGGCTACTACGCCATCGGCCCCGTCATGAGCGCGATCCTGGCTATTCTGACCGCCGGCGTCAACATCCTCATCAACGCCAACCTGCTGCCGCTCATCGCTATCTTCATCGAGCCTGCAAAGGTGCTGTTCCTGAACAACGCCATCAACCAGGGCGTGTTCACCCCTCTGGCCTCCGTGCAGGCCGCCGAAGCGGGCAAGTCCATCATCTACATGCTGGAACCCAACCCCGGCCCCGGCCTGGGCGTGCTGCTGGCCTACATGTTCTTCTGCAAGGATAAGGCCACCAAGGACTCCGCTCCCGGCGCTATCATCATCCACTTCCTCGGCGGCATCCATGAAATTTACTTCCCCTATGTCCTGATGAACCCCGCCGTCATCGTCGCCCCCATTTGCGGCAACATCGTGGCCATCTTCTGGTTCAACCTGACCGGCTGCGGCCTGGTGGGTCCTGCCTCCCCCGGCTCCATCATCGCCTTCCTGATGATGACCCCCGCAAATAAGATGCTCTTCACCATCATCGGCGTGGCGCTGGCAACTGGTATCTCCTTCGCCATCGCTTCGCCCATTGTGAGAATGTCCGGCGGCAAGAGTCTGGAGGCCGCCCAGAGCGAAATGGCCTCCATGAAGGCCGAGTCCAAGGGCCAGACCGTCGCTGACGCTCCCACCAAGGAGGCCGGACAGGTCAAGAAGGTCGTCTTTGCCTGCGACGCCGGCATGGGCTCCTCCGCCATGGGCGCTACCAAGTTCCGCAACCGCGTCAAGACTGTCCGCCCCGACCTGACCGTCATCAACACCTCCGTGGACAACATCCCCGGTGACTGCGACATCGCCGTGGTGCAGACCACTCTGGTGGAGCGCGCCCGGAAGTCCGCGCCTCAGGCCCAGATCGTCACCATCGGCAACTTCCTGGCCGACCCCAACTTGGACGCGCTGTATGTCCAGCTGACCACCGGCGACGTGCCTGTGGAAAAGGTCATCGCCGCCTCCGCCGCCGCTGACGACGGCATCCCCACCCCCACCGTCAAAAAGACCGTCATGGTCGCCGAGGGCATCAAGCTGAATCAGGCCCCTGTCACCAAGGAAGAGGCGATTCAGGCCGCCGGTGAGCTGCTGGCCCAGCTGGGCTACGTGGACGCCTCTTACGCCGACGCCATGCAGGAGCGTGAGAAGCTGGTCACCACCTACATGGGCATGGGCGTGGCCATCCCCCACGGCACCACCCAGGCCAAGGGCACCGTCAAAAAGACCGGTATCGTCCTGCTCCAGTACCCGGAGGGCGTCTCCTTCGGCGACGAGAAGGCGCAGCTGGTGTTCGGCATCGCCGGTATCGGCGACGAGCATCTGGACCTGCTTGCCAAGATCTGCGAGACCCTGGAGGACGAGGAGACCCTGGACAAGATGAAGAACACCAACGATGTGGACTGGGTCCTCAAGCAGTTGACCTAACCAAACCGTATCTCTTGGGCGGCGGGCCTGCGCCCGCTGCCCTTCCCCCGTAGCTGCTCCACCCAACGCCGCGCGTTTCTACCCTGCCAGGTTTGCGCGGTGTCACACCTAAAATTCTGCGAAAGAGGTAATGTGATATGAAAACCGCAATCCAGTTCGGCGGCGGCAACATTGGCCGCGGGTTCATCGGTATGCTGCTCTCTCAGGCGGGCTATCGCGTCGTCTTTGCGGACGTGGCCGTGCCCATCATCGAGCGCCTGAATCAAGACGGCTGCTACACCGTCCACATCATGGACACCGAGGTCGAGGACGTGAAGATCACCAACGTCTGCGGCATCATGTCCAACGGCCCGGAGGTCATCGACGCCATCGCCGACCCCGACACCACCATTCTGACCACCGCTGTGGGCCTGCGGGTGCTGGGCTTTATCGCCCCCACCATCGCCCAGGGCATCCAGAAGCGCATCGCCAACGGCGTCAAGGTGCCGCTGAACCTGATCGCCTGCGAGAACGCCATTCGCGCCACCTCCCAGCTGAAGGAGCACGTCTACAAGGTCCTCTCCGACGAGGAAAAGGCGTATTGCGAGGAGTATGTGGGCTTCGCCGACTGCTCCGTGGACCGCATCGTGCCTCCCGTCCGCAGCGAGAACCCCATCGACGTGGTGGTGGAGAAGTACTGCGAGTGGAACGTGGAAAAAGCCTCCCTCAAGGGCGAGATTCCCGAAATCGCCGGGATGAACCTGGCCTCCAACCTGATGGCCTATATCCAGCGCAAGCTGTTCACACTGAACACCGGCCACTGCATCACCGCCTACACCGGCGTTCTGGCGGGCCACAAGACCATCGACCAGGCCATTGCCGACCCCAAGATTTACGAGCTGGTCCACGCCGCCATGCAGCAGTCCGGCGACGGCCTCATTCAGGAGTTTGGCTTCGACAAGGACGCTCATTATAAGTATATCGAGAAGATCATTGGCCGCTTCAAGAACCCCTACCTCCAGGACGACGTGACCCGCGTGGGCCGGGAACCGCTGCGCAAGCTGTCCGCCACCGACCGGCTGGTCAGCCCGCTGCAAACCGCCATGAAGTACGGCCTGCCTGTGGACAAACTCATCGTTGGCATCGGTGCGGCTCTGCGGTATAATAACCCTGAGGACCCCCAGAGCGTGGAGCTTCAGGGCAAGATCGCCGAAAAGGGCGTCGCCGCCGCCTTCTCCGAGGTCTCCGGCGTCACCGACCAGGCCATTCTGGACCAGGTCTCCGCCGCTTACGACCAGGTCGTCACCATGTTTTAAGTTTTAAGGTAACACCACCCGTTTTCGGGCGGTGTCGCCCATATTATCCCCCTCCTTTCGTTCCATCCACCTCCTTTTGTTCCCAAGCCCACCTGGCCGGGGTCTCCCCGGCTGGGCGGGCGCGGCTCATCCGGGAAAGGACAACGCCATGACCGCAATCAAGCTGAATCTCCACGAGGACGACTTTTTCCACGCCCGGCCTGCCGCCGTCACCGCCGCTGCCGCCAAACGGTTCGACAGTGTCGTTATGGTGGTCCTGGGGACGGAGCTTGCAGACGGGAAGGACGCCATGTCCCTCATGCGGCTGAGCCACCCCCGGGGACGGACGGTGGAACTGATTGCCGACGGCCCCGACGAGGCCGCTGCGCTGGAGGCCGTGGCTGCCGCCATCCGCCAGTGCTTTCAAATGGCGGGAGAATGACCGAAAAGAAAGAAAAGTAAAAGCAGGACAACGCTTTGTAACTTGCCAATGGCAGCTTATGTAGCGTTGTCCTGCTTTTTAAATAGAGGTTTCGCCTGCGAATGTCTGATGCGCCACTTGATAAGCGCAGGTATTTGTGGTAAGCTATCACCGTAAGTAAATTGCACGATTCGGTCTTGGAGGTGACGAACATGGAGAGAAAAAGGCTGCCCATCGGAACGGAAAACTTTGAAAAGCTGCGCCATGAAAACCTGTATTATGCGGACAAAACCGGGCTGATTAAAGAGTTGCTCAGCAACTTTTCCGATGTGACACTCTTCACTCGTCCCCGGCGTTTCGGCAAAACGCTGAACATGAGTATGCTTCGGTATTTCTTCGAGGTCGGGACGGATAAGAGCCTTTTTGATGGATTGGACATTTCCAAAGAAACGGCGCTGTGTGAGCAACATATGGGACAGTACCCGGTCATTTCCATCAGCCTGAAAGGGGTAGAGGGTTGGGACTTTGCGGACGCACGGCGAAGATTGTGGAGCATGATCAGCACCGAGGCGATTCGGTTTTATAACGTGTTGTCCAATGACCAATTAAATGAATTTGACCGAAAGAAATACTATGCGCTGTGTGCGGAAGAGGGAAATCTGGAGGAGAGTTTAAATCTTCTGTCACGATTGCTCTACAATCACTACGGTAAAAAAGTCGTCATTCTGATTGATGAGTACGACGTGCCCCTGGACAAAGCCTATCAGCGTGGCTACTACGACCAGATGATTTTGCTGATTCGGCAGATGCTCAACGCTGCTCTGAAAACCAACGACGCCTTGCAGCTTGCAGTACTGACCGGCTGCCTGAGGATTTCCAAGGAGAGTATTTTCACCGGGCTGAATAATCTGAGTGTCAATACTATCGTAGATGCCCAATATGATGAATGGTTTGGGTTTACTGATACCGAAGTGCGGGAAATTCTCCACTATTACGGATTGACAGAACATTACGAACTCACAAAAGAGTGGTATGACGGATACAGGTTTGGGCAGACAAACGTATATTGCCCATGGGATGTTATCAACTGGTGCAATTATCTGCAACATGAACCAATTATCAGGCCGCAGAACTTCTGGGCCAACACCAGCAGCAACGATATGATCGTCCGCTTCGCGGAAAAGGCGGATTTAAAGACCAGGGAACAAATTGAAAACCTGATTGCGGGAGGAAGCGTATCCAAAAAGCTAAAGTTAGATTTGACCTATCCCGAAATTGACCGGAAACCAGAGCATTTGTGGAGCATTTTATTTACCACTGGCTATCTAACCCAGCGTGGAATGAATGAAAACGGTGCATACGAATTGACGATTCCAAACAGGGAGATTCGCTCCATCTTCATTGATAAAATCGACGAGTGGTTCGCCGATAAAATTTCTGCGGACACTGAGGGATTGAGAAGCCTGCTGGACGCGATTGAAACCGGTGATCCGGTTGAAATACAGGAATATCTCAACGACTGTATGGCTGATTCCATCAGCTTTCTGGACGGCGGAACGCTGGAAAAACGGGAGAACTTCTACCACGGGATGCTGCTGGGGATGTTGAACAGCAACCACGGTTGGCGGGTACTTTCCAACCGGGAGGCTGGCAGCGGCCGGGCGGACATCATTGTGGAGCCGGTGAAGAAGCGGAAGAAAAACTTCGGTGTTATCATTGAGCTGAAATATACCACAGACGAGCGGCAACTGGAGCAAAAGGCACAGGAAGCGCTGGAACAAATCACCGCAAAGCGTTATGATGAGTACTTTGGTATTGATGTGCCGCCGGAGATCATCCACTACGGCATCGCGTTTTATAAGAAGAAGTGCCGGGTCAAGATGGAGCGGGTGCAGGGAGTTTAATGAGTTTCGTTTGCCCTATCGACGCTCCCAGTTCTACAAAAAACACAGAAAAGAAACGCGACCCGGAGCTGCACCAGACAAAGAAGGGAAACCAGTGGCGTTTTGGAATGAAATGCCATATCGGAGTGGACGCAGGCAGTGATTGGTTCACACACTGGATGTAACACCGGCCAATACGCACGACGTCACGATGTCCGCTGTAAGGTGGAGCATGTTTTCCGTGTTATCAAATGTCAATTTGGTTATACGAAAACCCGCTATCAGGGACTGAAAAAGAACGAAAACAGATTATATGCCATGTTCGCCTGTGCAAATTTGTATATGATTGCGATTGCTGGACGGAAGCTCTATGAGGCATGACCTGGGGATAGTACGCCTTTTTTGAGGAACTAGGTCACAAAAATGAGAAATAACAAGTGCATATAACTCCTTATTTTCTTCTGTATTTTCCCAAATTACAGTAAATTGTTAAGTTTATCAGTGGAATCCTCTATTAATCAGAGGTTCCAAAGCAAAAGCATCCTCAAAGCAGGCTATGTCCAAGCTTATGTTTGATTGCCTCCTCCAGCCTCAGACTATTTTGCGCATCCTTTCTCAAAATTGATTTCCGTGGCGGCGCAGCAATTTCTGTTGCATTCAGTCAAAAACTGTGATATGCTGTCATTGGTCCTCTTCGGAGAACCAGGGCGTTTCCCAATACGGTATGCGGTTGGCCCCTCTGCGGGGGCAGCTTCTTTTGCCCCCGTTCTCAGGAAAGGGGGTGCTGCTCAATGAGTACGATGGAAGTTTTGACGCTTCTTCTTGTTATCATCGGCGCTTGCAACCTGTGCATCAAGTTGCATAATAAAAAGAAGTAACCGCCCCAGCTCGCAACTATGGCGGTTACTTCTTTGTAACAACATATGGGGCTGACCGTTGCCGGGCAGCGCCCTTTTTCTGATTTTTAGTATACCCCAGCGGCGGGGTTTTGTCAAGGGGCTGTGCGGGTTGCAACGGCGAACTGCCGCTTGACCTTTGCCCCGGCGAACCGTATAATGGTATCAGTAAACAGCAAACGAGTTTCGCCGCTCTGCGGCCCGATTTTACGATAAAGGACGGATCGACTATGTTTCCACGCTCCAGCGGTATCCTGCTCCACATCTCCTCTCTCCCCGGCGGCTACGGCATCGGCTCCATGGGACGGGAGGCCCGCCACTTTGTGGACTTTTTGCAGAAGGCCGGCCAGCACTACTGGCAGCTGCTGCCCCTGGTCCCCCCCGGCGAAGGGGCCTCCCCCTATATGTCCCCCTCCACGGCGGCGGGCAACCCCCTGTTCATCGACCTGGAGGACCTGCGGGACCGGGGCCTGCTGACGGCGGCGGACCTGGAGAGCTGCCGCTACTACGCGCCGGACCGGGTGGACTACGACTGGGTCACCCGGCACCACTACGCCCTGCTGAAAAAAGCCTATGAAAACGCCCCCCAGTCCCTGCTGGACGAGGCGTGGGCCTTCGCTCAGGAGCAGGCCGACTGGCTGCCGGACTACGCCCTGTTCCGGGCCGCCCACGACCACTTTGACGCCAAGCTCTCCGCCTGGCCGGACAAAAAGCTGCTGCGCCGGGAGCCGGAGGCCCTGGAGGAATACCGGGCGCTGCTGGCAAAGGAGATCGGCAGCTATGTGTTCAACCAGTACCTGTTTTTCCAGCAGTGGAACAGCCTGAAAGCCTACGCCAACCAGCGGGGGGTCTCCATCATCGGGGACATTCCCTTCTATGTCTCCCCGGACTCGGTGGACGTGTGGGTCCACCCGGAGCTGTTCCAGGTGGACCCCGCCACCGGCAAGGCGGACTTTGTGGCGGGGGTCCCTGCCGACCTGTTCTCCGACGTGGGGCAGCTGTGGGGCAACCCGCTCTACAACTGGCCCGCCCACGCCGCCGACGGCTACCAGTGGTGGTGCGACCGCATCCGCCACACCAACACCTTCTACGATGTCATCCGCATTGACCACTTCCGGGGCTTCCACTCCTATTGGGAGATCCCTGCCGGGGCGAAATCCGCCCTGGAGGGCCGCTGGCGGCAGGGGCCGGGGCAGGCGCTGCTGGACGCGGTCCAGAAGCAGATCCCCGAAGCCCAGTTTATCGCGGAGGACCTGGGAGACATCGACGAGGCCGCTCACAACTTCATCGTTGGCTCCGGTCTGCCGGGGATGCGGGTGCTGTGCGACGCGTTCAGCGACATCTGGGGCAGCTCCGACTTCCTGCCCCACAACTGCGTGCCGGAATCCGTCATGTACACCAGCACCCATGACACCGCCACCTTCGTCCAGTGGTACACCGACATCGCGGACCAGGCCCAGCGGGACTTCTGCAACCGCTACACCCGGATGCACTACGGCGACGCCATCGGCTGGACGGCGGTGGCCTGCGCCTGGGAGAGCGTCTCCCGGCTGGCGATGGCCTCCCTCCAGGACGTGCTGGGGCTGGGCGGCGACGCCCGCATGAACGCCCCCGGCACCATGGGTCCCCACAACTGGAGCTGGCGGGTGCGCATGGAGGCCCTGAACGACGAGGTGGCCGGACGGCTGCGGGAGATCACCGGCACCTACGGGCGGCTGTGGTGAAAATTTACCTGGCCGCTGTCCGGGCGGACGGGGAGCGGTTCGCCCTGGAGCAAAACCGCGCCCTGCTCTCCACCGGTGAGGAAGAGCGGCTCTCCCGCCACCGCCCGGAGGACCAGAAGCGGTCCGTGGCGGGCCGGTGGCTGCTGGGGCAGCTGCTGGCGGAGCATTGCCCCGCGTTATCCCTCCCGCCCCGGCTTGACTACGGCTGGCAGGACAAACCCCTGCTGGCGGACGCGCCGGACATCGGCTTTAACCTGTCCCACAGCGGCCCGTGGGCGGTGTGCGCCCTGTGCGCCGCCCCGGTGGGGGTGGACCTCCAGGAGGAGCGCCCCCTGCGCCGGAATTTGCTCCGGCGGTTCGCCCCGGCGGAACAGACATCGTTGGAATCCTTGCCCGAAGCGGAACGGCAGGCCGCCTTTTACGACCTGTGGTGCCTGAAAGAGGCTTTTTGCAAATGCACCGGAGACGGATTGCGCACCCCGCTGAACGCCACCACATTCACCCTGAATCCGGTGACGCTGGACAAACCGGGCTACCGGGCGGCGCTGCTCCCCTTCCCGGCGGAGGGCGTTCACTTGGCGGTGTGCGTCCAGACGGCGGAGCCGTTGGAGGCCGCGCTGCGGGTCTTTTCGTAACCTTTTTCTCGCCCATTCGTCAGGTTTTTCTGCCGGGGGACTGGAAATTTGCCGCAGCTTCGATTATACTATAAAATATAGAAAAAAGCGCCCCAAAACAGCCGGGCGAACGCATTATCGAGGTAACTGCCATGTTAAAAATAGGAACCGTTGGAACCGGCGCCATCACCGAGCAGATGCTCCGTGCCATGGCCCAGGTAGAGGGCGTGGAGTGCGCCGCCGTCTGCTCCCGCAGCCAGGAGCGGGCCACCCAGTTCGCCCAGAATCACCAGATCCCCCTGGCGTTCAGCTCCCTGGAGGAGATGGCACAGAGCAGCGACATCAACACCGTCTATCTGGCCTCCCCCAACAGCCTCCACGCGGCCCAGGCGCTCCAGGCCATTGCTGCGGGGAAGCACGTCATCTGCGAAAAGCCTCTGGCCACCACTGCGGCCCAGGCCAAAGAGGTGTTTCAGGCTGCCCGCGCCAGAGGGGTCTTTGTGTTCGAGGCCGTCTCCACCCTGTATATGCCCAACTTCCTCCGCTGCGCGGAGTTGATGCAGGAGGTGGGCCAGGTGAAAAACGTGGTGTGCAGCTACACCCAGCGCTCCAGCCGCTACAGCGCCTACCTGCGGGGGGAGCATATCAACGCCTTCGACCCGGAGATGGAGGGCGGTGCGCTGAACGACCTGGGGGTCTACGCCGTCCACGCGGTGGTGTGGATGCTGGGCCGTCCCCACGGCGTCACCTACTTCCCCATTCGGGGCAAAAACGGCGTGGACGTGTCCGGGATGCTGACGTTGGAGTACCCCGACCTGAAGGTGGAAATTTTCTGCGCCAAAAACTGCGCCCGGGGCAGCAGCTTCCTGCTCCAGGGCACCGCCGCCACCCTGCGGGTGGACGGTCCGCTGAACACCTTCGGCCAGTGCTCGCTGGACACGGCGGGGCGGTCCCAGCCCTTCCAACTCCAGGACAACGACAGGCGGCTGTGCTATGAGATGGCCGCCTTCCGGGAGGCCATCGACGGCGGGGACAAGGACCTCTTCGAGCAGATGGCCGTCCAGAGCATCGAGGTGTCCACCGTGCTGGAGCTGGCCCATAAGAATTGCCGGTAAGCGGAAGTACGCTGCGAGGTGTAGGGGCGTGTTAATTTTCCTCTACGCCCCTTGCCTCCCCTGAAAGGGCAGGGAGGGGCAAAGCCCCGGAAGTGCCGCTTGACGGCGGAGGAGGGCCGCCGCCTTTAGGCGGTGGCGGAGGGGTTTCGAGCCGCGAAGATTGACCACTCTAATCGGCAAGACAACTCACCAAACGCAAAGGAACCTCCGGCACGGTGCCAGAGGTTCCTTTTTGTCGTTTTTTGCGGTTTTCAGCGGAACAGGGCGGAAAACCCGTCCATTGCTAATTGCACATTGCTAATTGCTAATTGGCTTTCCCTTTCCGCAGAGCGGCGCGGACGGTTCCCTGTGGGTCCTTGACCAGCAGGATGACCAGCCAGACCACCAGCGCCAGGGCCACCACGGAGAGGCCCAGATAGGCGTCGTTGACCATGTCCGCCAGGGCGGGGGTGAAGTAGTCCGCCCCCAGCTCCATGTACTCGAAAATGGCGTCGGCCAGCCACATCAGCGACGCGCCCCAAAACATAAAGCACAGCGGGGCCAGGTTCAGGCCGTTGTTCTCGCGGCTGTACCACTTGACGGTGGCGAAAACCGCCGCAAAGACGGTGATGAGCAGGGTCATGGGTTTACCGGGCCAGTTCTGCGCGGTCAGAGCGCTTGAGCAGCAGCGAAGCGCAGGCCACCAGCACGGCCCAGACAGCGGTGACGATGACCGCCATGGTGACGCCCACGGTTGCCATCTCCTGGAACATTGCCGCCATGTCCACCGGGTTCGCCGCCGCCGTCAGGAACGGGAACCAGGGCGTGACCTCGCCGTGCCAGACGTGCTCAAAGGCCAGCAGCAGCACGCCGCCCCAGAGCAGATAGGTCAGCCACTTGAGCTTCCGGCTCCAGGGCAGGGGGTTCTGCTCCGCCAGAGCGGTGTGGTCGCCGGAGAGGGTCAGGCGCTGGGCCTTCTTCTGCTCCGCCAGCTCCAGGCTGTGGGCAGCGATGGTGACGACAGCGGCCTCCGCCGCGGGAACTAAAAAGCAAGCCATAGTGTGTACCTCCAATTTAGGTTCAGATTTTACCGCCTATATTATATCGGAAAAGCAAACGGACGCGCAACCCCCCGGCAGGGATAAATCAATTCTTCTGGTACAAGATCCGAATGGAATTTGCGATACAGATCATCGCCACGCCGGTGTCGGCGAACACCGCCAGCCACATATTGGCAAAGCCCAGCACGCCCGCCACCAGCACCAGCGCCTTCACTGCCAGGGCGAACACCACGTTCTGCCGGGAGATGGCGGTACTGCGCCGGGCCAGCCGCACCGCCTTGGGAATGGCGGTCAGCTCGCCGGTCATAAAGACCAGGTCGGCGGCTTCGATGGCGGCGTCCGCGCCGCTGCCCATGGCGGCTCCCACGTCGGCCCCCGCCAGCACGGGTGCGTCATTGATGCCGTCCCCCACAAAGAGGGCGGCGCCGGAGGTCTGGCGCACCTCCTCCAGAGCGGAGAGCTTTTCCTGGGGCAGCAGCCTGGCCCGGACCTGATGGATGCCCACCAGACCGGCCACGGCCTGGGCGCTCTCCTCCCCGTCGCCGGTGAGCATCACCGAGGTCAGCCCCAGCTGGTGGAGCTGGGAGAGAGCCTTTTTCGCGTTGGGTTTGACGGTGTCGGAGATGAGGATACGGCCCCAATAAGCGCCGTCCCTGGCGGTGAGGACCTGGGTGCAGCCGGGAGCCGGTTCCAGCTCCGGCAGGGCCACGCCCGCCTCCTCCAGCAGCGCCCGGTTGCCGCAGAGGAAACCGGCGGCGGCCACGCCCTTGCCCGCTACCTCCCGCACGTCCGCCGGGGCGGTGACGGTCAGGCCCGCAGACTGAGCAGCGGCCTGGATGGAGTGGGCGATGGGGTGGGTGGAGTGCAGCTCACAGGCGGCGGCAGCGGCCAGCAGTTCCTGTTCGTCCACGCCGGGGGCCGGTTCCAGCGACTGCACCACAAAGTTGCCCTGGGTGATGGTGCCGGTCTTATCCAGCACCACCGCCTTGACCTTCGCCAGCGCTTCCATGGCGTTGCCGCCCTTAAAGAGAATTTGCTCCTTGGAGGCCGCGCCGATGCCCGCGAAAAAGGCCAGCGGCACCGACAGCACCAGCGCGCAGGGGCAGGAGATGACCAGGAAGGTGCAGGCGGTCTTGACCCAATAGAGCCAGTCGCCGGTGAACAGGGACGGCACCACCGCCACGATGAGGGCGGCGGCCACCACCACGGGGGTGTAAATCCGGGAGAACCGGGTGATGAAGCGGTCAATTTGGGGCTTGGCGGCGGCGGCGTTTTCCACGCTGTCCAAAATGCGGCTGACCATGGACTCCGCCAGCACCGCCTCCACCTTGACAGTCAGCAGGCCGGTGTTGTTGACGCAGCCGGACACCACCTTGTCACCGGGGCGGACGGAGACGGGCACCGGCTCGCCGGTGACGGCGGAGGTGTCCACCTGGCTCTCGCCGCGAACCACAACGCCGTCCAGGGGGATGCGGTCGCCGGGGCGCACCTGCACCAGGTCGCCCACACGGGCCTCCTCCGCAGGGAGAACGGTCTCCACCCCGTCGTGGAGCAGGGTGACGACTTCGGGCCGCAGGTCCAGCGCGTCCATAATGTTGCTCCGGGACTGGGCCACCGCCTTGTCCTCGAAGAACTCGCCCACCCGGTAGAACAGCATGACCCCCAGCGCCTCCGGGTACTCGCCAATGGCGAAGGCCCCGATGGTGGCGATGGACATCAAAAAGTTTTCGTCGAACACCTTGCCGTGGGCCAGGTTTTTCCCGGCGGTGAGCAGCACGTTCCGCCCCACCAGCAGGTAGCCCGCCAGGGCGCAGAGCAGCGTCACCCAAAAGTACCCCTCCGGCAGCAGGTGGTGGGTCAGCAGCGCCGCCAGCAGCGCCACCGCCCCGATGCAGATTTCCACCAGGTCATGGCCCTCCTCCTCCGGCTCGGTCTGGGAGGCCCGGGGACGGCCCTCCAGAGGCCGCAGCACCACGCCCGGCTCGGTGCGGTCAATGACCGCCTGAATGTCCCCCAGCAGGGCCTCCGGGTCGGGAGCCGTCACCCGCATTTGCCGGGTGGCGTAGGTGATGGTCACGTCCTCCACCCCGGCCACGTCGTTGAGCTTGCGCTCCAGCTTGGCGGCGCAGTTGGCGCAGTCCAGATTTTCCACCAGATAAATGGCGGTTTTGCCCCGCAAATGTTCCGCGTGGTGGACCGGCTCCACCGGCTCATGGTCGTGGTGGTGGTGGTCGTGGCCGCAGCCGCACTCGTCCTCGTCATGGTGGTGATGGTGCTCGTGGCCGCAGCCGCACTCGTCCTCGTCGTGGTGATGGTGTTCGTGGCCGCAGCCGCACTCGTCCTCATCATGGTGGTGGTGTTCATGACCGCACCCGCACTCGTCCTCGTCGTGGTGATGGTGGTCGTGGCCGCAGCCGCACTCGTCCTCGTCATGGTGATGATGCTCGTGACCGCAGCCGCACTCGTCCTCGTGGTGGTGGTGGTGATGGTGTTCGTGGCCGCAGCCGTCCTCGTCCTCGTCGTGGTGGTGGTGATGCTCGTGGCCGCAGCCGCACTCGTCCTCGTGGTGGTGGTGATGCTCGTGTTCCGGCACGCTTTCGGGGGCCAACACAGGGTCGTTTATTTTTTCGCTCATGGGGGACACCCGCTTTCTCAAGTCTCAGTTCATATGAATGGTTGTTCATATGTTCAACCAAAGAATACTCCATACGCCGCCCTTTGTCAAGGGGGAAACGCAAAAAAGAGAGAGGGATTTGTCCAAAATCTTCCCCTTGCTTTCCGGTCAAAATGTGATAGGATAAAAACACACCTGATAAGGAGGATGGTTCACCATGAAAAAAGGATTTGCCCTGCTGCTCTGCATGGCGCTGGCCCTGTCGCTGACCGCCTGCGGCGGCGGCGCGGAGGAAAGCGCAGAGGAGAGCGCAGACGTTGAAATCATCATCGAGGACGCCAGCGTGGAGGAAGTCGAGGAGGAGGACGACGCGGACGCGGTGCTGGAGGTGGACGCGCCGGAGGTGGACACCCAGGGGGCCTATCTGGTGCTGGACGCCTTCGACGCCTACGACTGGCCCTATTCCTTCGTCACTGACGAGGCGGGGACCTACACCTTCGCAACCACCAACGCCGAGGGCTACGAGGACATCACCTGGAGCATCTATCTCTTTGACGAGGAAGTGGAGGAAATCGAGGAGGGCGAGGTCCCGGCCCTGACCGGCGACGGCTCCATCGAGCTGGCGGCGGGGAACTACGTCTATTGCGTCTGCTCCTACAGCAACGCCACGGAGGAACAGGCGGTCTCCGGGGCCAGCACGCTGGTCATTGGCTTCGAGGCCGGCGAAGCGGAACAGGCCGACACCAGCGCCGTGACCATCGACGCCGCCGACGCCTACGACAGCGGCGCGTTCTCCTTCCGGGCCTCCCAGTCGGGGACCTATCAGGCGGTCAGCGTCACTGCGGAGGGTTTCTCCCCTGCCGACGTGGACTGTGACGCGGAAGAAGTGGTTTGGACGTTCTACGTGCTGGACGAACCCTTTGACGACGCCGTTCGCTACCTGCCGCAAGCCTGCGACAGCGTGCTGGAGGGGGACGGCAGCTTTGAGGTGGAACAGGGGCAGTACGTCTACTGTATGTGCAACATCAGCGCATTTACCGCAGATGAGATGCCGGAGGGACAGAATACCCTGACGTTGACGCTGGAATAAACATCAAAACAGCACCCGGAACCGGCAAACGCCTGGGTTCCGGGTGCTTTGCAGTCACGCCACAAACTCCCAACAAATCTTCACGAAAAACAGTGTCAGCACCGCCAGCATCAGCGGTTTCACCGCCCTAGCGCCGCCCTTGTCGAAGCAGCGGGTGCCGATGTAGTTCCCTGCCAGGCTGAACAGGCCCGCCGTCAGGCCCAGGACGAAGATCACCTTGCCGTTCATCAGGTAGACCGCCAGGGCGGTGAGGTTGGTGGTCAGGTTGATGACCTTTGCCACGCCATTGGCGGAGCGGAGGTCCATATGGGCCACGGCGGTCAGCAGCAGGATGAGGAAGGTCCCCGTCCCCGGCCCGTAAAAGCCGTCGTAGGCCCCGATGACCATCGCCGTCGCCATGCTCAAAAGGGCGGTTTTCCGGGGGCCATAGGGGTCCTTCTGCACCTCCAGCGTCTTGCAGCGGAACACGTAAAAGGCGGTCAGCGGCAGGATGAACAGCATCAGGATGCGGAAAAACCCGTCGCTGATGAGCAGCGCCAGGTTCGCCCCGGCGCTGGAGCCGATGAGGGCGCAGACCACGCACAGCCCGGCCTGCCGCCAGGGGATGTACCCGCTGCGGGAGAACCGCCAGGTGGTCAGGGCGGTGCCCATGCCGGAGCTGAGCTTGTTGGTGCCGATGGCCATATGCACCGGCAGCCCGGCGATGAGGTAGGCGGGCAGGGAAATCAGCCCGCCGCCGCCGGCTACCGCGTCCACGAACCCCGCCAGGAAAATCAGGGGGCAGACGATGAAAAATTGCAGCGCTGTGATGTCCATAGAGACCTCCGGTGTCAATTTGCAATGAGCAATGTGCAATGTGAGGGTGGGTTCCTGCCACGAGGGAATTACCGCTATGTGTCCTTTCGTCTTGAAACCCCTCCGTCACGGCTAAAGCCGTGCCACCTCCCCTTTCAGGGGAGGCGAGAGGGGTGGTCAGTTGCGGAATGATAGTAAGTTAAAGGCAAGGCTGTCCCCTACTGAGCAACTCACATTTCAAACTATTTTCTCTTTGAGAAAAACGCAAACCAAACGATAAGCACTATCTCCCTTGCCTCCCCTGAAAGGGGAGGGGGACCATGCGGAGCATGGTGGAGGGGTTTTCCGTCCAATCACTTTAGTTTCAGCCCATCTTTAAACGCCTCCCCCACCCGCTGGGTGACTTTATAATACCCGTGGGTGTAGGGGTCAAAGGCGATAGCGGCCACCTTTTCGATGTCCACCCGGTCCCCGTCCAGAACGGATTCGTCGGCCAAGGTGTTGACCACCTTGCCGATGACCCCGCAGCCGTACTCGCCGGACTGGTACTCGATGAACTCACATTCCATGCAGAGGGGAAACTCGTTGATGACGGGCGCGTCCACCCGGCTGGACTTCCGGGCGGTCAGGCCGCTTTTGGCGAACTTGTCCGGGGTGTCGTTGCCGGAGACTACGCCGAAGTAGTCCGCCTCCGTCACGTGGGCGGCGTCGGCGATGCTGACGGTGAAGGCGTTCCGGGCCTTGATGTTCTGCACCGTCTTGTGCGGCTCCGACAGCTTGAGGATGATTTGATTCCGGGTCCGCATGGTGCCCCAGGCGGCGTTCATTACGTTGACGCTGCCGTCCTCGTTGTAGGTGGCGATCATCAGCACCGGCATGGGGAAGATGGCTTCGGTGGTTTTGATGTCCTTTTTCATGGAAAAGACCTCCTTGTGTTTTGTCTGCGCTTATGCTATCATAGTGTCAGGAAAAACGCAAGTACCAACATTTTTGTAAGGTACTTACCGGGAGGTAAGCATGGAACAGAAGAACATCGAGACCGCCAACTTTGCCGAAACCGGCTACAGCTACACTCTGTCGCTGATTTCCGGCAAGTACAAGCCCGTGATTTTGTACTGCCTGATGGAGTACGAGCCGGTGCGGTTCAACCAGATGCGGCGGTATCTGAAAAACGTGGCGGACAAGACCCTGAGCCAAAACCTGAAAGAGCTGGAGACTGATGGCCTCATCCTCCGCCGGGAGTACCCGCAGATACCCCCCAAGGTGGAGTATTCGCTCACAGAGCGGGGCCGCTCGCTGATGAACGTCTTAGATCAGCTCTGTGTCTGGGGCAACGAAAACCGAGTATAAAACCGCAGAAAAAGCACCCGGAACAGGTGGGGAACCTGTGTCCGGGTGCTGTTTTTTATAAAAGCGTCATGTACTGGCATCCCGCCGGGCAAAATGCTGTCCAAACGTCAAGCACTATCCCCTCTTGCCTCCGCCGTCAAGCGGCACTTCCGCTACGCTCCCTGCCCTGAAAGGGGAGGAGGGCCGCCGCCTTTGGCGGTGGCGGAGGGGTTTTCGGCACACGACTGAGTAAAAGGGATACCCAAGTGCCAAAATCAACGTGTTTTACTCGTACAGCGGGAACTGCCTGGTCAGGGCCAGGACGCGGTTAGAAATATCGTCCTTCTTCTCCTCGTAGCAGAAGATGCAGTCGGCGATGCAGTCGGCGATGATCTTCATCTCGGCCACGCCCATGCCCCGGGTGGTGGCGGCGGGGGTGCCCAGCCGGACGCCGGAGGTGACGAAGGGGCTGCGCTTCTCGCCGGGGACGGTGTTCTTGTTGGCGGTGATGTGGACGCTGTCCAGCCGGGCCTCCAGCTCCTTGCCGGTGACGTCCTCGTCCTTCAGGTCCACCAGCAGCAGGTGGTTGTCGGTGCCGCCGGAGACCAGCTTGACGCCCCGGGCGGTCAGGCCCTCGGCCAGGGCCTGGGCGTTCTCCACGATCTTCTGGGCGTACTCCTTAAAGGAGGGTTGCAGCGCCTCCCCGAAGCACACGGCTTTGGCGGCGATGATGTGCTCCAGCGGGCCGCCCTGGGTGCCGGGGAACACGGCGGAGTTGATGCGCTTGGCAAGATACTCGTTGTTGGTCAAAATCAGGCCGCCACGGGGACCGCGCAGGGTCTTGTGGGTGGTGGTGGTGACCACGTCGGCGTAGGGGACAGGGTTCTGGTGGACGCCGCCCGCCACCAGACCGGCGATGTGGGCCATGTCCACCATCAGGTAAGCGCCGTAGCCGTGGGCGATGTCCGCCAGCTTTTCAAAGTCGATGGCGCGGGGATAGGCGGACGCGCCTGCCACGACCAGCTTGGGCCGCACCTTCTTCACGGCCTTGGCCACCTCGTTGTAGTCGATGAAGCCGTTGTCGTCCACGCCGTAGGAGACGAAGTTGTAGTTCTTGCCGGACATGTTCACCGGGGAGCCGTGGGTCAGGTGGCCGCCCTGAGACAGATCCATGCCCATGACGGTGTCGCTCAGGTCCAGCAGGGCGAAGTAAACGGCCAGGTTTGCCTGTGCGCCGGAGTGGGGCTGGACGTTGGCGTATTTCGCGCCGAACAGCTTGCAGGCCCGTTCGATGGCGATGTTCTCCACCTGGTCCACGTACATGCAGCCGCCGTAATAGCGCTTGCCGGGGAGACCCTCGGCGTATTTATTGGTGAGGACGCTGCCCATCGCCGCCATGACAGCGGGGGAGACGATGTTTTCGCTGGCGATCAGCTCGATGTTTTCCCGCTGACGGTTCAGCTCCCGACCCATGGCCTGGGCAACTTCCGGATCAACGGACTGGATGAGGCCGATGGAGTCCTGCATTTCCTGGTACATAGTTTTTCCCTCCAAAAAGACAGTTTGTACGATTGCTCTCAGTAATATACCAGATTTCCGCCTCTTTCTCAAGAAGAAGATGTGACAAACGACTTGCATTTTTCCCGATTGCTGTTAGAATAAATGTGAAATAGGGGGATCTCTTTGCATCAGCCGCATTGTAATAAGCTGTTAGCCATTAGCTGTTAGCTGTTAGTTACGCACTACAAGCCATAGGGGAACAGCGTTAGACAACCGTTCGTTGTTAGCGTTTTGTTTTATGTGGCAAATCCAAAGCGCAGAGCAAATTGTGAAGCACCGCAAAGCTAAGAGCTAAGAGCCAAAATGCTCATCGTGCTGAGGGGAAGGGAACGTTGATTTCCGAAATTGACTGTGGGGGGCGCAGAGTTCGTTGGACGCACAAATGATTTTATCCGAGAAACAGGCCCAGCGAAAGCGGGGCATCCAGGCGCGAAACGCCCTCTCTACCGAACAGCGGGAGGACTACAGCCGCCGCATCTGCGAAAAAATCGCCGGGCTGGAGGCCTTCAACCGGGCGGAAACGGTGCTGCTCTACGCGGCGTTCCGGGCGGAGGTGGATTTGTCGCCGCTGCTCCCGGCGGCGGCGGGCAAGCGGCTGGCCTGGCCGGTGTGCCTGCCGGAGTGCCAAATGGCGGCGGCAGTCCCACAGGGGCCAGAGGGCTGGGAGACCGGGGCCTACGGCATCCGCGCCCCAATTTTGGAACGCTCGCTGGTAGTCCCGCCGGAGGAACTGGATTTGGTGCTGATCCCCTGCACCGCCTTTGACCCGGACTGCCGGCGGGTGGGCATGGGCAAGGGCTACTATGACCGCTACCTGGCCCGGTGCGTCCGGGCGGTGAAGCTGGGGGTGGCCTTCCAGTGCCAGCAGGTGGAGCGGGCCGCTGTGGAGGCCCACGACCTGCGGCTGGACGGGTTTATCACGGAGAGAGAGGTTTACACATGGAACAGATGACAGAAAAATCCTGCAATCAGTTTCTGACGGAACTGTCGGGCAAAGCGCCAACGCCCGGCGGCGGCGGAGCTGCCGCCTTGGTGGGGGCCTTGGGCGTGGCCCTGGGCAACATGGTGGGCAATCTGACCACCGGCAAAAAGAAGTACGCCGCCGTGGAGGAGGACATCCAGCGGCTCAACGCCAAGGCGGAGCAGCTCCGCCGGGAGCTGGAGGCGCTGGTCACGGCGGATGCGGAGGCGTTCGCCCCCCTCTCCAAAGCCTACGGTCTGCCCAAGTCCACCCCGGAGGAAATCGCCCACAAGGAGCAGGTGATGGAGGCGGCGCTGGAGGACGCCTGTGCCGTCCCCATGAAGATCATGATGCGCTGCTGCGACGCGCTGGATTTGATTGAAGAATACGCCGAAAAGGGCAGCGTCATGGCGGTGTCCGACGCGGGCTGTGCCGCCGTGCTGTGCAAAGCCGCGCTCCAGGCCGCCAGCCTGAACGTGTTCATCAACACCAAGGCCATGCAGGACCGGAACCGGGCCAATCAGCTGAACCTGGAGGCGGACATCCTGCTGAGCAACTACCAGCCCAAGGCGGACCAGATTTTTGACCGGGTGAACCGGGGGCTGCGGACGTATCGGTATTGAGCATTTTAGCTATTAGCTGTTAGCTGTTAGCCTGGATAGTGCTTGCCGTTTGGTCAGCAATTTTGCCCGGCAAAGTGCAAGTTTTCTATGAAGAACGACCATTCGACAACTGACCACCCCCCTTGCCTCCCCTGAAAGGGCAGGGAGGGGCAAAGCCCCGGAAGTGCCGCTTGACGGCGGAGGGGGACCATGCGAAGCATGGTGGAGGGGTTTCTTCCAAGAAACACCCATCATTTCAACCCTACCTTCACACAGGAGCTGCCATGAAAATACTCATTCTCACCAACGAGGACCGGGTTCGCCGGTTCTACGACCTTTCCACCCTGCCCGCCGACTTCGAGCTGGTCTTTGCCGGGGCGCAGCCCACCGAGGAGGGCATTTTGTCCTTCGGCACGGACTACGACGCCCTCTTTGTAGACGCCATTCAGCCGGTTAGCGCCGCCGTCATCGCCGCCATGCCCAACCTGAAGCTCATCCACTCCGAGGGCGTGGCGTACAACTCCATCGACACCCAGGCCGCCGCCGCCCACGGCGTGGCTGTCTGCCGCTGCGTCGCCATCAACGACACCGCCGTGGCCGAGCAGACCATTTTGCTGATGCTGGCCACCCTGCGCCGGTTCCGGGAGGGGGAGGCCCTGCTCTACGCGGGCAAGCAGATCCAGGCCAAGACCCAGTTCATCCTGGACGGGCTGAACGAACTCAGCTCTCAGCGGGTGGGCATCATCGGCCTGGGGGCCATTGGCCGCCAGACCGCCCGGCTGCTCCACGCCTTCGGCGCGGAAGTGTGCTACCACAACCGCCGCCAGCTCTCCCCGGAGCAGGAGGCGGAGCTGCACGTCCGGTATGTCTCCCAGGAGGAGCTGCTGTCCACCTGCGACATCGTCAGCCTCCACTGCCCCGTCACGCCGGAGACCACCCACCTCATCAACGCGGACACCCTGGCCCTGATGAAGCCCACCGCCATCCTCATCAACACCGCCCGGGGCGAGGTCATCGACCAGGAGGCCGTCCGGGACGCCCTCATCGAGGGACGGCTGGGCGCGCTGGGGGCCGACGTGCTCTCCCCGGAACCGGTGCCCGCCGACAATCCCCTGCTGACCCTGCCGGAGGAGTACATGTACAAGGTCACGCTGACCCCCCACGTGGGCGGCGTCACCGTCCAGACCTTCCAGAAGGGCCACAAGCTGGTGTGGGACAACATGCGCGCCCTGGCGGAGGGGAAACCGCTGAAAAACGTGGTGAAGTGACCGCCCTCTTTTCGACACAGTTCGACAGACTGCAACAGACTTCGACATAGTTCGACATAAAACGCCGTAAAACGACAGCCCTCCGCATGATTCGACATACTTTGACAGAAAGCGACAGCCCTCTGATGGAGCAATCCCATCAGAGGGTGTTTTTTCTGTCCGGGGCGCTTTGTCCTGCGGAAACGTGTATTATGTGGTACACAAACTACACGTTTTCCCCAAAAATCCCCGCAAATGCGCCCCCGCCTTCCGAACTGCCATTGCTGAAAACGAACAGATGTTCTATAATAAGAGCAAATTAACCGGAGGTGTTTTACAATGGCGGAGCGAAAGAGTTTTGTGGTATATCTGGATTGGAAAAAGTTATTCAAACGGCTCAGCAGAGAGCAGAGGGGGGACGTTCTCTCTGCCATGTTTGACTATCAGGAGAGCGGCCAGCCCTACGACGGCGATGACATAGCGGTGGGCGTGGCCTTTGACGCCATGCAAATCGTGTTTGACCGGGACGACGAAAAATACCAGGAACAATGCCAGCGCAACGCTGAAAACGGGCGGAAGGGAGGCCGTCCCCGGAAGTCCGCTCCAGCGGAGGAGGCCCCGGCGGAATCCTGCGCTGTTCAGGAAAACCCGGAAGAACCCAAAAAACCCAGTGGGTTTTCTGAAAACCCGGAGGAACCCACCGAATCCCACCATAACCCGCTGAAACCCAAAAAAGCCGATAATGAGAATGATAGTGAGAATGAGAATGACACTGATAATGACAATGAGAATGAAAATGAAAATGATACTGCTTCTTTAGCAGCAGCTGGCCCGATTCCGGCGGAATCGGAGGCGGCGGCTGAACAAAAAGAAGAGTTTGGTTGGCTTGTTGACCGGTGCCGGGCCGTGACGGGTATCACCCCCAATGCCGCCCAGCGGGAGACGCTGGAGAACTGGTGTCAAACCTGCGGCAGCGAGGCCGTCCAGCGGCTTTTCGACGAGGCCAGGGCGCACAACGGCAAAACCTTCGGGTATCTCGCCGCCATCATGCGCCGGTGGGAGAAAACGGGCGTTCCCGGCGGCCAGGCGCAGAACAGGCCCCGACGGGGGCCGGAACCCCGGAGCGTACCCACGCCGGAGGAGACCGCCCGGCAGCAGGCGGCGCTGGCGGAAAACCGGCGGCAGCTGGAGCAGCTGCTGGCGGACACCGACTGGATGGAGGACGGTTTAGTGGCTAGTGGCTAGTGGTTAGTGGTTAGTGGCAGGGAGGGGTTTCCGGCACAAAGCGCAGCCAGCAGGAAATCAAAAGGCAAAAAAACGGGGCAGACCCCCGCTGAAAGGAGGGTCTGCCCGGTGAAGGGGTCGGGTTTTACGCTTTGGAAGTCTCCCCTTCCACGGCGTCCTGATTTCGGAACAGCAGCGAAATGCACCACAGCGCGCCCAGCCCCACCAACGTGTAGAGCAGGCGGCTGAACACGCTGCCGCTGCCGCCGCAGAGCCAGGCCACCACGTCGAACCGGAACAGGCCGATGCTGCCCCAGTTGAGGCCGCCGATGATGGACAGGGTCAGCGCAATTTTGTCAAGCATGGTTTTTCCTCCCTTTCCGCGCACCAACGGTACGCCTTTTGGCGGGCTGCGCGTACCATCTGCGAAGAATGGCGCAGCTTCGCCTGTGTTACTTTGCCCGGAAACGGGAAAACCATGCTGGGATTTTTTATCAAACAATGCCCCCCATACGAGGAAGCGCTGCGCAGGCGCGTACCGTTGTTGCCGGTACGGGTTTTGCTGCTTGAGTTACTGCAAATAAGTCTGGAAAAACGCGGTGAGCTTGTCGAAGGGGATGACGTCCGTCTGGTCATACAGGTCCGTGTGGACCGCGCCGGGGATGATCATCAGCTCCTTGTTGTCGCCGGTCAGCTTGGCGAAGGCGTCCCGGCTGAAATAGCAGGAGTGAGCCTTTTCCCCGTGGATGATGAGGACGGCGCTCCGAATTTCCTGGCTGTACTGCAAGATGGGCATATTCAGGAAGGACTGGCACCCGGTCACGTTCCAGCCGCCGTTGGAGTTCAGGCTGCGGGGATGGTAGCCCCGCGGGGTCTTGTAGTAGTCGTAATAGTCCTTCACAAAGAAGGGCGCGTCCTCCGGCAGGGGGTCCACCACGCCGCCGCCCAGGGCGTAGGCGCCGCTCTTGTAATCGGCAATGCGCTGGGCGCAGAGGGCCTTGCGCTTTTCGTACCGGGCCTCCTCGCTGTCCTCGCTGTCGAAGTAGCCGTTGGCGTTGACGCGGGTCATGTCGTACATGGTGGAGGCAACGGTGGCCTTGACGCGGGTGTCCAGCGCCGCCGCGTTCAGGGCCATGCCGCCCCAGCCGCAGATGCCGATGATGCCGATCTTCTCCGGGTCCACGTTGTCCTGGACGGAGAGGAAGTCCACCGCCGCCATAAAGTCCTCGGTGTTGATGTCCGGGGAGGCCATGTAACGGGGGGTGCCGCCGCTCTCGCCGGTATAGGAGGGGTCAAAGGCGATGGTCAGAAAGCCCCGCTCCGCCATGGTCTGGGCGTACAGGCCGGCGGCCTGCTCCTTCACCGCGCCGAAGGGACCGCACACGGCGATGGCGGGGAGCCGTCCCTCCGCGCCCTTCGGCTGGTAGAGGTCGGCGGCCAGAGTGATGCCGTACCGGTTGTGGAAGGTGACCTTGCTGTGGTCCACCTTGTCGCTCTTGGGGAAGGTCTTGTCCCATTCCATCGCCAAGTTCAGTTTTTCTTCCATGATAAATGCCTCGCTTTCTGAATTTTGGGTCGAAGTTTAATACCAATCGTGTTTTTCGTTGCGGTCAAGGGCGTTGATTTGTTCCATCTCCACATCGGTCAGCGCAAAACCAAACAGGTCAAGGTTTTCCCGGATATGCTCCGGGTCGCTGGAGCCTGGAATCACCACGACCCCTTTCTGCAAATTCCACCGCAAAATCACCTGCGCGGAGGAAACCCCATGCGCCTCGGCGATGGTGGTAATGGTTTCATCCCCCAGCAGCTCCGCTGTATGGCCCCGTCCGCCGAGAGGATACCAGCCCTGTACCACGATTCCCAGCGACTGAATATAGGGAATCACATCGTTTTCCTGGTAATAGGGATGGATTTCGTTCTGCACCAGCGCCGGGGTGATATTCACCTGGGGCAGAAACTCCTCCAGTTCCTCTACATACCAGTTGGAAAGACCAATGGAGTGGACTTTGCCGTCTGCCACCGCCTGTTCCAGCGCCAGATACGCTTCCACATCGCCGTCCCCCGGATGGTGCAGAAGAATCATGTCGATGTAGTCCAGCCCCATTTTTTCCAGCGCTTCATCAATGGCTGCGGCGGCGTTGTCAAACTGGCTGGGATAGAGCTTGGTGATGACAAAGATTTCTTCCCGTGGCACGTCCGAATCACGGATGGCCTGCCCCACGGCGGCTTCGTTGCCGTACATATACGCGGTGTCGATCAACCTGCCGCCCGCCTCCAGCAGGGCCGCGATGGAAACGGCACATTCCTCATCGCTCAGGCTGTAGGTGCCAAGTCCCATGATGGGCATTTCGTAGCCGCTGTTGAGCAGTACGGTTTTTGTTTCAAAGTCAAATTCGCCCACGGTACGCGCCTCGCTTTCCGGTAATTCCAGACTATTGATCCATTCGACCACATCCGCTTCCGCTGCGTCCCCGGCGAACCGCTGTCCGTCCAGCCAGGTGACGGCGTCGGAACAGAGATCGTGCAGATTTTCGGCGCTGGAACCGATGCCGCTGCTGTGGGAAGTGCAAAAGGGGATGATGGTCACGCCCGAAAAATCATAGCTCTCCAAAAAGGTGCTGATGATGCGTGGGGCCTGGCCGTGCCAGATGGGATAGCCGAGGAAAATTACGTCGTACTGCTCGATATTCTCCACGCTGCCGGAAATAGCGGGCCGGGCGGATGCGTCCGCCTGTTCCTGGTCAGCGCGTCCACCGGTATAATACGCCAAATCATCCTCCGTATAGGGGACTTCCGGCACAATTTCATAACTGTCCGCGCCGGTTGCGTTGACGATCCACTCTGCGATCTGTTCCGTCGTGCCGGTGCAGGAGAACCAGGCGACCAGAATGTTGCTGCCGGAGGAGGCGCCGTCGGAATCGGACGTTTCCTCTGCGGTTTCGTCTGTCTCCACGTCAGACGCTTCCCCGTCTGCTTCTTCCGGGGCGTCTGGTTGGGTTTCCGTGTCCACAATGGAGCTGCTTTCAGCAGCAGATGCTGAATTTGCACCATTCATGCCACAGGCTGCCAGCGCGGTCATCATGCAGAGGGAAAGAAACACTGCCATCCACCGTTTCACACGATTCCTCCTTTTTTGCTGAGCCGATATACCAGATAGTCCAAACAGTCCAGTTTTTTCTGTTCCGCGTGAATATTCGTCAGCAGCTCCCGGCGGCTGCTTTGCAGGGTGCGCAGCAGCTCCCCGGTCCGGCCCTCCTGTTTCAGCAGGACGCAGCGGGCGACCATCTCCTCGCCAAAGCCGATGTCGATGAGATTTTCATAAAAGCACTGGGCTTCGTTGGTTGCCTCTGCCATGGCTGCTCACCTCCTTGCTGTCTCTATTTTAATTGAACGAGACAAAAATGGCAAATACTTTGTTTCTATTTCTGGTTATGCTTGAAAAGAATATCTGATTGCGCTATACTAAAGTGCAATCAGACGATGGAGGGCGTATCATGGAATTGCGGGTATTGCGTTATTTTATCGAGGTGGCCAGAGAGGGCAGCATTACAGGCGCGGCCAGGGCGCTGCACATCTCCCAGCCCACCCTATCGAAGCAGCTCAAGGAGTTGGAAGCGGAGCTGGGGTGTAAGCTGTTCGTCCGGGGCAACTACAATGTGCGCCTGACAGAGGAGGGGATCTTGCTGCGCAAACGGGCGGAGGACATCTTGGACATGGCGGACAAGACCGTTGAAGAATTTCAGTCCCTGAACGATGTGACCGGCGGAGACGTGCGCATTGGCTGCGCGGAATCTTGGCTCATCCGCCACCTGGCCAGCGTCCTCAAGGAGTTCCGCCTGCACTATCCGGGGCTGCGGTTCCACATCACCAGCGGCGACACCCGCGTGGTAGTCAACGATCTGGAGCAGGGGCTGTCCGATTTTGCGGTCATCGTGGAGCCGCCCGACCTCTCGAAATACAATTACCTTTCTCTTCCGGGGTGCGACACCTGGGGGCTTTTGATGCGGACAGACAATCCACTGGCGCAGAAAACAGCCATTTGCCCGGCGGACTTGCAGGGGGTCCCCCTCATCAGCTCGCCTCAGTCCCTCCGCGCAGACCTGCCCAGGTGGTGCGGGGAGGCCGTTGACCAGCTGAACATGGTGGGGACCATCAATTTGTTTTACAACGGCTCGGTTTTCGTCCGGGAGGGGCTGGGGTGCCTGCTGGTGTTTGACCGGCTGGCGGATGTCAGCCCGGAGAGCGGACTGTGCTTCCGGCCCCTCTCCCCCAAGCTGGAGACGAAAATGTATATCATCTGGAAAAAATATCAGGTTTTTACGCCCATTGCGGAGCGTTTGGTGGAGCTGTTGAAGGAGCGGTTTTCCGGGCAGCCGGAGGTCCCGGACCGTCAGGAAACTGTCTCCCCCAACTAGAAACCAGCGCCGCACCATCTCCTGGGAGACGGCACGGCGCTGTCATGATTATTTGACCCCCATGGCCCCAGAGATCACCATGCGCTGCACCTCGCTGGTGCCCTCATAAATCTCCGTGATTTTGGCGTCCCGCAGGAACCGCTCGAAGGGATACTCGCCGGATACGCCGTCCACCCCCACAAGGTCGATGCAGCGGCGGGCGACATCCACAGCGGTTTCCGAGGCGAAGAGCTTTCCCATGGCGGCGTATTGCCCATAGGGTTCGCCGTCCTGCTTGGCCTGCGCTGCCCGTTGGACAAGGAGCCGGGCGGCGTCTACTTTGGTTTGCATATCCGCGAGCTGGAACTGGGTGTACTGGTATTTGGAAATCAGCTGTCCGTTCGTGCTGTGTTCCGTCACATATTTTTTGCAGCAGTCGATGGCTCCCTGTGCGATGCCGACCGCCTGCGCACCCACGCTGATGCGCCCGCCGTCCAAGGTGGTCAGCGCCGTCTTGAAGCCCTTCCCCAATTCGCCCAGCAGGTTTTCCTTGGGGATTTTGCAATCCTGGAACACCAGCTCGTAGGTGGCGGAGCCGCGGATGCCCATTTTCTTTTCTTTCTTGCCAAAGGTAAAGCCGGGCGTGCCTTTCTCCACCACAAAGGCGGAAATGCCCCTGCTCCTCTGGCTGGGGTCAGTCACAGCGCTGATAAAGTAGATGTCGGCGTAGTAACCGTTGGTGATAAAGATTTTGGAGCCGTTGAGCAACCAGTGGTCGCCCTTGTCCTCCGCCTTTGTGCGCTGGCCGCCGCCCAAATCCGTACCGGCTTCCGGTTCCGTGCATCCAAACGCGCCCAGCTTTTCCCCCTTCATCAGGGGCAGCAGGTATTTCTCCTTTTGCTCCGGCATACCAAGCACGGAGAGCGCAAAGGCCCCCAGAGAGTGGTGGGCGGCGAACATGATGGAGGTGGTGGCGCAGTATTTCGCCAGTTCCTCCACCATGGCGATATAGGCCAAATAGGAGTGTCCACCGCCGCCGACATCCTTCGGGTAGCAAGCCCCCATCAGATTCATCTCGCCCAAACGCTGGAACGCCTCGGACGGGAATCGTTCCTGTTCGTCCAGCTCCGCCGCCAGCGGCGCGACCTCATTGACCGCAAACTCGTGGATTTGCGCCAACAGTCGGCGTTCTTCCCCCGTAAAATGAAAATCCATTGTTTTTCCTCCTGTCATTTTTGAACGGGAGCTGTCCCTTCGGCGCTTGCCATCTCCCGCCCTCTGGGTTATAATAACATCGAAAACCAATCAAAAAAAGCGAATGATTCAAAATGCAGGATTCGGCTTTTTCGCACAATTCAGGAGGATACGATGGACACGAAAAATCTGACCACACTGGTTACCATCATAGAGACCGGCAGCTTTCAAAAGGCGGCGGCGCAGCTCAATTACGCGCCTTCCACCGTTACGTCTCAGATACGGCAGCTGGAGGACGAACTCTCCTTGAAGCTGTTTGAAAAGGTGGGGCGAAAAATGGAACTGACCCAGGCGGGGCGGGACATCCTGCCGTTCGTCAGGGCCATTTTGCAAAACGTGGAGCAAATCAACAATTATCAAAAAGACCTCTCAGAAATCACGGGCACCCTGCGGCTGGTTGCACCGGACTCGATTTTTATCTATCTCATGCAGCCCATCATCAAAGGAATTCTGTACGAGGCCCCCAGAATCAATCTGGTTTTCAATTCGCTCCCCTCGGAGGAAATCAACCAGGCCATCGTCAATGGAACTGCGGACATTGGAATCGACTGCGATAAGGGCCACTTCCCGAATACGGTGGCGCATCTGCCCGGCAGACCATTCCAGGCGTGTTTGATCGCTTCGCCCTTTATGGCCCCAGATGAACGTGATTTCACCACCCCGCACCAGCGGAAAGCGGTCAGCATGATTCTGAACGAACCGTATGCAAATTATCAGAAAGGAATCTCTGCTTATTTTGACCGGAAGGACATTGTACTGAACCCCGACATGAAGCTGCAAAGCATCGAAGCAGTCAAAAGAAGTGTTATGAACAACCTGGGGATCGCCTACGTCCCACAGTTTTCTGTGGAGGAGGAGCTGAAAAACGGTTCCCTGCTCCGATTGGAGACGGAGTTGGATGACAAATCGTTTCCGGGGGTAATTGTGTTTCACAAAAACAGGTGGGTCAGTCCGCAGATGGAATTGGCATTTCGGATTTTGCAGGAGCAAATTGAGGTTGACTACAGCGGCTATGCCAGCAGCAGGCGCTGACAGTGGAACTAAAATCATAAACTGGTTATCCCTTTTACTCAGCCACCGGTAAGGAGAGCATAGCGGCGTCCAGGTGGTCATGGAGGTCGGTCATAAAATTCCGCCTATTGAAACGATAACAAAACTCATTCAGGTAATCTGAAAGGTTCCGCTTCGGATTTCAGAACTTTTTATGGTTGCGGGGCCGGATTTGAACCAACGGCCTCCGGGTTATGAGGATGACAACATTTGGATTCTCGCAAAATTGTTCCTGTACAGGCGTTTTCTGTGGGTTTAGAAAGCCTTTTCAGACATTTATACACGGTTCCGATACGCCGCAAACAGGAGCGTTTCGGTTGGGGTAAATTTGGGGCAGCGAGGCATTATCTTATGTCTTGATGGAAGGCTGTTCTACCTTTCAAATAACTTTTCATTCAACCGCTCGATACTTCTGATGGGTACTCTTCGGTTTGCTGGGAATGGTCATTTCCAGTTTTCCTTCTTCCAGCAGGGGGCGAATATACCGCTCCATTGCGTAGCTGGCGGTCTTGAGTCCAAGAAATGCCGCTATTTCCTTCCTGGAGCGTGCTATCCTGCAAAAATCAAGCAGTGTAACATTCGTTGTTTTCTCCGCAGCAGTCTCAACCGTCTGCGTGTTATAGAAGGTCACGACAAATTCATCTCGGCGGTTTTCAAACACCGGTTCCGGCAGGTGGTGTGCAGCCATCTCCCGGCGAATGGTGGGAATGCCTGAATAACGGTTTTCCGCACCGACCAGTACTTCTGTCATCACAGCCAAAGCAGGGTTCCTCTGGTCAGGGCGGGCAACGCCCAACTGCTCGACTGTCATTCTCCCATATAAACCGCCGGGGCTGTGAATCTCCAGACGGTCTGCGAAGAAATTGATTTGGACCGGAGTTCCTTCTGTCAGTGGGCTGTAATCCCGATGAATCAGCGCATTCAGCACAGCTTCACGAATAGCTTCAATGGGATATTCTGTCCGGTCTTTTCGTTTGCCTGTTTCAGGGTCGATAATCGTCTGTACTTTCATATTGCGCTTACAAAATGTAATCGCGCCATCCACCATGTTCTTGATGGTCCCTTCCAGCCGTTTGTTATCCAGAAACCTTGGGTCATTTCCATCGTGGTCTCCAATTTGCGTGCCGGGTACCACTACAGCTGTAATAGCCAACTGTGGCAGATAGCCCTGTGGATAAACACAGAAGTTCATGACTGCTGCCAGAGTGGGAACACCGCCGCAAGTGATATTCAGCATTTCCAGCGCCTGTTCCTCTGTCAGCTGTGCGAAGCCCGGACGTTCTATTCTTTTTTGCAGCAAATAGCTTTGAATTTGGTTTTCGTCCAACGTATTCATTGCTGCGCGTTCAATGGGACGCTCAGCATCGTGAAGATGCTTGCGGAATGCCTCAAAGCTGTACAATTCATAGTCTGTCATTGGCAGATCTGCATCACCCACACGGACATAAGACCCCTTTGTACGTCCCTTGCCCTTGTAATAACAGGGCCGCTCTGCAAAATCAACGCCGGGAATTTCAGCAGAGCAAATAGGATGTCCCTCAACTTCTGCTGCCGTAAACACAGCCCGAACAGGAGGTTCCATCTGATTGCACTGTTCCGTAACGCTCTTTTGAAGATCCTGTAAATCGTATACGCCGACTGGAGCAAAGTCCCGTTTTTCATCCAGTCCAAAAACGATCGTGCCTCCATCGTCCTGGTTAGAGAAGCTGGAAAGCGTATCATACAACCGTTTCGGACAGCCGTCATGCGCCGCTTTCACTTCAATAGTTTGTCCCTCAGCCTTCTGGCGTAGAATCAAGTTAGTCAATTCAATCAAGTCACTCGTCAGCATGGTATCCCTCCTTATCCGCTTCCATTATAGCAAATCGTTTTGTTAAATTCAATCAATTTTTGCAAGACGAACGAATAAATTTGCGTTAATTCGAAAAAATTTGATTAAATTAAAAAACTTCTCCTTAATTTAGTCAAATTTGATTCTACATTTCACGAATTCAAGAAAATCTTTGCCGTATTCTTTTAAGAACACTATGAAACAATTTGCTTTTCTTTCCTATTATAACGCGCTCTTTCATCAGGTCGAAAAAGGCAGAGCCTCCAAAGCAATTCTTCGCCTCAGATGCTCTGCCTTTGTTATGATGACGGTGTCCATAGAAGAACCGCCGCCGATGGTGATCATATAGTCCGCGCCGGAGGCTTTGTAGGCTTCCACGCCGGTCTGGACGTTTTCGATAGTGGGGTTGGGCTTGATGTCGGAGTAGACCTCATAGTCCATGCCAGCCGCGTCCAGCAGGTCAGTGACCTTCTTGGTGACGTTGAACTTGACCAGGTCGGGGTCGGAGGCGATGAACGCCTTTTTCAGGCCCTTGGCCTGGACCAGGCCGGGGATCTCCTGAATGGCCCCCTTGCCGTGATAAGAAATGCCGTTGAGTACGAAACGATTGACCATAATCGCATACCTCGCTTTCCTGTTGTGTATTGTTTGTAGCCTATGTAGATGAATGGAATATTTTAAAGTGTGTCCGAAACAGCAGCTTTTGGCAAGAAGGAGTTCATCAGAGGGGACAAAGTTAAAAAACGGAAGCAACGGCTGTCATTCCGGACACACAATAAAATTGATTTATTTCTTCTTCGGCTGTTGTCTTACAAGATGCGCGTCAAAACGCCGAAACATTCCCAGCAAAAGGCGCTCCTCAGTTCGTAGCGGCGTGCTTACCAGCGATATAGCCGAAGGTATAGCAGCGGCCAATGGACAAACCGGTCTGGTGGAACGGATAGTCGTTGCCGCCGTAGAACGGGCCGCCCAGGTTGCCGATGCAGTACAGGCCCTCGATGACCTCGCCGTCCGCGTTCAGCGCCTGACCGTTCGCGTTGATCATGACGCCGGAGCAGAGGGCGGACACGCGGATGTGCTTGCGTACGCCCCAGAAGGGAGCGGTCTTGATGGGGTGCATATACTTGGCGGGCTTGCCGAAGTCAACGTCGTTCCCGTCCTCGCACAGCTCGTTATAGCGGTCAACTGTCTCTTTCAGGGTGTCGTAAGGAATATCCAGCTCCTCGGCCAGCTCTTCCAGGGTATCGCAGCAGTGGCTGTCGATGAGGTAATCGAACACGCCCTCCGGATTCTCCACAGCGCCGGGGATGTACTTCTGCATGGCCGCCGCAGGAACCATGCCGCTGACGAACTCGTCCTCTGGCCAGTTCTCATAGTCGCTGTCGTAAATGGTGCAGTACCAGCCCCTGGAGCCGTTCTCGTTGCTGACGGTCATGTTGTCGCCGCTGTAACGGCGCTGGAATTTCAGCAGGTTGCCCATGTAGACGAAGCCGGTGTACTCGTTGGTGAAGCGCTCGCCGTCCATGTTGACGTAGAGGAATGGCTCCTCGTACATCAGGCCGGAGTCGAAGTCGTGCATCATCTTGGTGTGGCCCAGCGGCTCCATCTTGCCGCCCGCGCTCAGCGCCAGGATGTGGCCGTCGCCTGTCTTGTGGTACTGCTTCTTGTCGAAGTCCAAGGTGTCGGGGCACCAGCGGGACACCATCGCATCGTTGTTCATGTAGTCGCCAGTGGCGAGGATGACGCCCTTGGAGGCGTTGAACTGGATGTACTTCCCGTCCGCGTCCTTGCCGATTACGCCGGTCACTTTTTCGCCGTCCATGACCAACTTGACAGCGGGGGTGCTGTAATGCACGTCCAGGTTGGAGTTGGCCGCTGCCATGTTGTCCAGTACGTTCTGGAGCACGTTACCCACGTTAGAGGGCTTGGGGCCGATCCAGGGGGACATGAAATAGCAGTGGTCGTCACCGTAATCATAGCTGTCCATGCGGTCAGTCCACACGCCGGTCAGGTCCTCGCTGGTACTCATGTAAGCGTACAGGCCGTTGCCGTCGTTCAGCAGTTCGGAGCAGTTGTCGTTGTCATCCACCTTCGTCCCATCGCCGTACCCCGTCTCCGAAGTCAGACCGGCACGGTTCAGATACCACATCAGGGCATCCTCGGAATTATCTGCGTACGCACGGAGCAAATTCGTGTCCGCCCGCCAGTCGTTCAAAGCGTTGGTGTGGTGGATCCACTTGGCAATGCCGGCGTCCGTGGACTTGGATTTGATGATCGCGGAAGCGCAGTTGCCCTGGGACACCACACTGGCCTCCTTCTGGAGCAGCGCAACAGAAACACCTTCCTCCGCCGCAACACCGGCGGCCACGACGCCTACGGCGCCTGCGCCGACCACGACCACATCCACGTCAACCGTCTCATCGGGGGTGATGTCGCCCAGCTCGCAGCTGGAGGCTTCCACTTCCTCCGCCGTCAGTTCGGAGGGCGCCTCGTAGTCAGAGGAAGCCGTCGAAGCAGCCGCGGTAGCCTCGCCCTTCGCCTGAGCGACGCAGCTTTGCGCGGCCTTGATCGCGGCGGTGCTGGTGACAGTGGCGCTGGAAATGGTGTCGATGTCGGCGCTCTGGGCCTCCATGAACATTTCGGCCAGTTCTTCGCCATACAGACCGCCGATGGACTCCGTTTCCTCCGAAACGTCTACCTGCACGTCCGTGATGCTGTTTTCGTCGAAGGTCATCGTCACCGTAACGGTGCCGATGCCGGTCGCCGTCCCCGTGTAGGTGCCGGGAACGTAGGTCGCGCCGTCCGCAGGGGTGGCGGTCGCGGCGGTGCTGCTGGACGCAGACGAATCTGCGGAGCTGGAGATTCCAGACTCACAGGCCTGAAGCACACCCAGGGTCACAACGCTGGCTGCACCGGCAGCCATGCCCTTGATGAAGTCACGGCGGGAAATGGGTTGTTTTTTTTGCCATTGTTTGTTGTTATGACCATTCCTTTCCGCTGCGCTCCAAAGCACCAAAGGGGATGAAACCCAAGTACCTCTATCGCAGCAAGTCGTAATTTGTTAGAATATACTTGAGGAAGCAGGCACACTACAGAGCACGAGAGGATGAGTAGGCTCAGCTTCGGTTGGACTGTATTGTTATGTGTGCCGGACGCTCTTTCAAGCACCAATGAATAG
>MSHH01000030.1 GCA_001941075.1 Oscillospiraceae bacterium Zagget6
AACGCAGTAGGTAAATTGATTCATAGAAAAGCCCCCGGAAATGGTGATAGAATGTGATACTATTCAAAAGTATACCTGATTTTGCGGGAAAAGCAAGAGCGGCGAAGCATTTCTTTGTAAATCTTCCGTTAATTTCGCGTCTAAACGGGTTTTTCGCCCTACGGCATCCCACCGCGAAATGATTTGTTTGGACAAAGAGACGGTTGTCAGAACTGGAAACCTGTGGTATACTGTCTGCGGTGTGAGTGTCCCCTGAGCAAACACACCATATGATACAGCAAAATGAAAGCCGTCCCAGGCGTACAGCGCCGCAAGGAAGGACGGTTCCGACGATTTTGGAGGAAAACAGAGATGAAAAAACCGATTTTGGCGGTGCTGGCCGCCGGTATGGGCAGTCGGTACGGCGGCCTGAAGCAGATGGACCCGGTGGGACCCAGCGGCGAATTTATCATTGACTATTCCATCTACGACGCCCACCGCGCAGGCTTCGAGACGGTGGTCTTTATCATCAAGCACGAGATCGAGGAGGCGTTCAAGGCCACCGTGGGCAGCCGGGTGGCCAGCTACATGGAGGTGCGCTACGCTTTCCAGCAGCTGGATATGCTCCCCGAAGGCTACACTGTCCCCGAAGGACGGGTGAAGCCCTGGGGCACCAGCCACGCGATCCTCTGCGCCCAGGAGGTGCTGGACGCGCCCTTCGCCGTCATCAACTCCGATGACTACTATGGGCCGGAGGCGTTCCGGGCGGCCTACGATTTTCTGAGCGGCGCAGACGACGAGCCGGGCAAGTGCCACTACGCTATGGTGGGCTACCATTTGAAAAACACCGTCACCGAGAGCGGCAGCGTGGCCCGGGGCGTGTGTGACCTGGACGAAAACGGCTGCCTGACCCGCGTGACCGAGCACACCCAGATCGAGACCTATCCCGGCGGCATCCGCACCACCCTGGACGGCGGGGCCACCTGGTCCGACCTGGACCCGGACACTCTGGTCTCCATGAACCTGTGGTGCTTCCGGCCCAGCTTCGTGCAGGAGCTGGCGGCGGAGTTTCCCGGGTTCCTGGACAAGGCCCTGGTAGAGAACCCCCTGAAGGGCGAGTTCTTCCTGCCCCTGACCGTCACGGAGATGCTCCAGAGCGGCAAGGCAGACATCAAGGTCCTCTCCAGCCGGGACAAGTGGTACGGCGTGACCTACAAGGCCGACCGGCCCGGCGTGGTTGCGGCGCTCCAGCGCAAGACCGACGAGGGGCTGTACCCCTCCCCGCTGGTGAAGTAACTGTCATTTCCTGAATGTGGGAGCGCTGTGGGGCAACGCCTGCGGCGCTCCCGTTTTCTCCCACGCAGGAACTCCGGGAAAAAGTAAAAATAATTGTTGACAAACGAAGGACGAACCAGTATAATATCCCTTGTTGAGAGCGCGGACGACAGCGGCAACAAGCGAGGGAGCATAGCTCAGCTGGCTAGAGCACATGCCTTACAAGCATGGGGTCACAGGTTCGAGCCCTGTTGTTCCCACCATCTCCTTTTTCTTTTTGTGGCCCGGTAGTTCAGTTGGTTAGAACGCCAGCCTGTCACGCTGGAGGTCGACGGTTCGAGCCCGTTCCGGGTCGCCACTTTTTTGCCTTTCTCAACGCCTCTGTAGCTCAGTTGGTAGAGCAGGGGACTGAAAATCCCCGTGTCATTGGTTCGATTCCGATCGGAGGCACCATTTGCGGGAGTAGCTCATCTGGTAGAGCGCCACCTTGCCAAGGTGGAGGTAGCGAGTTCGAGCCTCGTCTTCCGCTCCATTTTAGGGGAACCGGTAACGTTTGGTTTTCCTCTCACGTCGTTGAGGGGAATTGAACTCGCTGCCTCCACCTAAATTCGCCGTCAGGCGAATTTTGCAATGAGAGGTTCCCGGCGCCCGGAAAAGCCGCAAGGCTTTTGCGGGACAGGGTAGCGAGTTCCGAGCCTCGTCTCGCCGCTCCATTTTAGGGGAACCGGTAACGTTTGGTTTTCCTCTCACACCGTTGAGGGGAATCGAACTCGCTACCTCCACCTAAATTCGCCGTCAGGCGAATTTTGCAATCGGAGGTACCGGGTACCCGGAAAAGCCTCGCTTTTCCGGGGCAAGGAAGCGAGTTCCGAGCCTCGTCTTCCGCTCCAAGCCGCCCCCCTGAACTTCAGCCCAGCTTAAACGGCTCTAACGAAAGCACATGGCGCCATAGCCAAGTGGTAAGGCACAGGTCTGCAAAACCTCTATTCCCCGGTCCGAATCCGGGTGGCGCCTCCAATTTGCCTCTGTAGCTCAGTTGGTAGAGCAGGGGACTGAAAATCCCCGTGTCATTGGTTCGATTCCGATCGGAGGCACCATTTTGCGGGAGTAGCTCATCTGGTAGAGCGCCACCTTGCCAAGGTGGAGGTAGCGAGTTCGAGCCTCGTCTTCCGCTCCACAAGAAAGGGATCTGCAACGGCAGGTCCCTTTTCTTTCGTTCGGCAGGGAAATCGAACTCGCTGCCTCCACCCAAAATCCGCCGGTAGGCGGATTTTTGCAATCAGAGGTTCCCGGCGCCCGGAAAAGGCGCAAGACTTTTCCGGGACAGGGTAGCGAGTTCCGAGCCTCGTCTTCCGCTCCACATTGAAAGGCCCACTGTGTTGGGCCTTTCTCTTTTGTTCGGTGGAAGCAATCGAACTCGATACCTCCACCCAAAATCCGCCGGTAGGCGGATTTTTGCAATCAGAGGTTCCCGGCGCCCGGAAAAGGCGCAAGACTTTTCCGGGACAGGGTAGCGGGTTCGAGCCTCGTCTTCCGCTCCACAAGAAAGGGATCTGCAACGGCAGGTCCCTTTTCTTTCGTTCGGCAGGGAAATCGAACTCGCTGCCTCCACCCAAAATCCGCCGGTAGGCGGATTTTTGCAATCACACATCCACAGACGCAAAAACCAGCCACTCCGGGGAGCGACTGGTTCGTTTTTTGTTGAGCGCCGCCGTTGGCAACATCTCCCATACGCACGATTTATTCGTCCAGGTAGTTGCCGGTGTCGTAGCTGTTGTACTGCTTGCGGATACGGATGATGATGGACTGGTCGGGCTGGACCTCCTCAGAGACGATGCGGTACTGGGTGCCGCTACGCTTGAGTTGGGCCTTATAGTTCTCCAGCTCAGTGCGGACATCCCCCGCCGGGTCGTTGGAAAGGGCGGCGTCCCGCACCTGAAAATGGATGGTTTGTAACAAACAAGCCTGTTTAATGCGTTTCATGTGGCATTTCCCTCCTTTTTTGATACTATTTTAGCATTTATAGAGGAGGAATTTCAAACGAAAAATCCAATGCGCGCAAAAAATTGTGAATTCTGCGCAGAGGGAAGCGCCTCTTTTTTGTGAAAAATACGCAGATGACGCGGCAGTGCGCTTAGACCTTTTGCCGATTTTGCCATGCAAAAAAGCGAACTTCCCCCAAATTCTCCCCCAGAGGGATGGTCTTTTTCCGTAGAAACTGCTATCCTTTTGGTATCATCCGAAACAGCCACAGCAGAAGGAGGAACATCATGGAACAAACAAAAACCGGGGCCTTTCTCCGACAGCGGCGCAGGGAATTGAACCTGACCCAAGAGCAGTTGGTCCAGCAGTTGGGGGTCTCCAACAAGACGATTTCCAAGTGGGAAAACGGCTGGACCATGCCAGATTACGGCATCGTCCCCGCCCTGTGCCAGGCGCTGGACATCACCGTGGCGGAACTGATCCAGGGCCAGGAGGCCGAGGAGAAGGGCGCGCCCCTGTCGGAAGAGCAGGCGATGGAACTGGTGGAGCGCATCAGCAGTCTGGAAAAGATGGTCCGGCGGCAAAGGCGGGCGCGAAGGACAGCTAACACACGAAAACAAGGCTCTTTTTGCAACGTTTCCCAAAATTGATTTCTGTGCAAACGCCGCGCCGCCCCTTGACATTTCCCAGTCGCGGGGGTATACTAAGAATTAGAAAAGGGCGTTGCCCGGCAACGGTCAGCCCCTTATAGTGTTACTAAAGAAGTAACCGCCATAGTTGCAGGCTGGGGCGGTTACTTCTTTTTGTCCTGAATAAACAGGTTGCAGACGCCGATGATGACGAGGAGAAGCGTCAACACTTCCATCGTACTCATTGAGCAGCCCCCCCTTCTTTGAGAACGGGGGCAAAAGAAGCTGCCCCCGCAGGGGGGCCAACCGCATACCGTATTGGGCAACGCCCTGGTTCTCCGAGGAGAACCAATGACAGCATACCACAGTTTTTGGCTTGATGCAACAATAAATGACAAATCCCCCGTGCAGGGGGATTTCCTTTCTCCTGAAAATACCCCCGTGGGGTACTTGACAACTACCCCGTGGGGGTATATACTGTTCCCATCCCAAAGGATACCCCCAGAGGGTACCCCAACTGCCGCATAAGGAGGCGCAAAATGGACAACGATACCTGCAACCACTGCACCCGAAAGACCAAGCACCGGGACGAAGCAGAATACACCGACCTGATTCACCGGCTCAACCGTATCGAGGGCCAGGTGCGGGGGGTGCGCCGCATGGTGGAGGAGGACTGCTACTGTGTGGACATCCTGACCCAGGTCTCCGCCATCACCGCCGCCCTGAACAGCTTCAACAAGGTGCTGCTGGGCAACCACATCCGCACCTGCGTGGCCGACGACATCCGGGCGGGTAACGACGAGGTTGTTGATGAGCTGGTGAAAACGTTGCAAAAGCTGATGAAGTGAATTTAGTGGCTAGTATGCAGTGGCTAGTGGCTAGACGGGCTGGCGATTAGCGAAGGGTATTCCGGCAGGGCCTGCTTTTGTCTAGGCAATGTTGCACACTGTTCTCTTAACCACAATTCTAGCCACTAACCACTATAGAAAGGAACCCACCCTATGAAAACAAAATTTGACGTGACCGGGATGTCCTGCGCCGCGTGCCAGGCCCACGTCCAGAAGGCGGTGGAAGCCCTGGACGGGGCGGACCAAGTCAACGTAAACCTGCTCTCCGGCAGCATGACGGTGGAACTGGACCCCTCCAAGCTGACCGCCGCCCAGGTCTGCCAGGCGGTGGCCCAGGCGGGCTATGGGGCCACCCCCGTGGGGCAGAAGTCCCGCCCCCAGGACGACGCCGCCCGGAAAAAAGAGGCCCAGGAGAAGGAGCAGCGCTGGATGAGGATCCGGCTGACGGTCTCCATCATTTTCCTCATCCCCTTGTTTTACCTGTGCATGGGGCATATGTTTGGCGCGCCGCTGCCATCCATCCTCAAGGGGGTGGAGAACTCCATGGTCTACTGCCTGGCCCAGCTGTTGCTGGTGCTGCCCATCCTCTACGTGAACGACAAATACTTCAAAAACGGCTTCACCACCCTGGCCCACCGCGCCCCCAACATGGACTCCCTCATCGCCGTGGGCGCCACCGCCTCGCTGGTCTACTCCCTCTACGCCATGTTCGTGGTGGCCTGGGCGCTGGGCCACGGGGACATGGCGCTGGCGGAAGAATACCACATGAACCACCTCTATCTGGAGTCAGTGGGCATGATTTTGACGCTGGTGACGGTGGGCAAGTACCTTGAAACCCGCTCTAAGGGGCAGACCGGCGCAGCCATTGAGAAGCTGATGGACCTGGCCCCCAAGACCGCCTGTGTCCTCCGGGACGGGGTGGAAGTCACCCTTCCCGTGGAGGAAGTGCAGGTGGGCGACCTGGTGGTGGTGCGCCCCGGCCAGGCAGTGCCTGTAGACGGCCAGGTGGTAGAGGGCAGCTCCTCCGTGGACGAGAGCGCCCTGACCGGCGAATCCATTCCAGTGGAAAAGTTCCCCGGCGACAAGGTTTCCGGGGCTACCATCAACAAAAACGGCACCTTTACCCTCCGGGCCACCCGCGTCGGGGAGGACACCACCCTCTCCCAGATCATCCGGCTGGTGGAGGACGCCTCCTCCTCCAAGGCCCCCATCGCTAAGCTGGCGGACAAAGTCGCCGGGGTGTTTGTGCCGGTGGTGCTGTGCATCGCGCTGGTGACGTTTATCGTGTGGATGCTCCTCACCGGCACCGTGACACGGGCCATCAGCGCGGGCGTGGCGGTGCTGGTCATCTCCTGCCCCTGCGCGTTGGGTCTGGCGACCCCCGTGGCCATCATGGTGGGTACCGGCAAGGGCGCAGAGCTGGGGGTGCTGTTCAAGTCCGCTGAGGCGCTGGAGACGCTGCACAGCATCAACGCCGTGGTGCTGGACAAAACCGGCACCATCACCCAGGGCAAACCCCAGGTCACCGACCTGCTGCCCGCCCAGGGCGTCGCCCAAGCCCGGCTGCTGACCCTGGCCGCCAGTCTGGAGTCCGCCTCGGAGCACCCGCTGGCGGAGGCCATCGTCACCGCCGCCAAAGAGCAGCGCTTGACCCTGCTACCGGTGGAAAACTTTGAGGCCGTCCCCGGCAAGGGCCTGCGGGCGGAAATCGCGGGTAAAAAATATTCCGCGGGCAACCTGCGGCTGATGGAGGAATCCGGCGTGGCCATTCCCCCAGAGGTGGCCGATCAACTGGCCGACCAGGGCAAGACCCCCCTGTTCTTCGCGGAGGAAACCCACCTGCTGGGCCTCATCGCCGTGGCGGACGTGGCGAAGCCCACCAGCCGGGAGGCCATCGCCGCCTTCCAGGAGATGGGCATTGACGTGGTCATGCTCACCGGCGACAACCGCCGCACCGCCGAAGCCATTGGCCGGGAGCTGGGCGTGACCCAGGTGGTGGCGGAGGTTCTGCCCCAGGAGAAGGAGCGGGTCATCTCCGACCTGCAAAAAGAGGGCAAAAAGGTGGCCATGGTGGGCGACGGCATCAACGACGCCCCTGCCCTGACCCGGGCCGACGTGGGCCTCGCCATTGGCGCGGGCACCGACGTGGCCATCGAGTCGGCGGACGTGGTGCTCATCCGCTCTGACCTGCTGGATGCCGTCACCGCCATGGAGCTGAGCCGGGCCACCATCCGCAACATCAAGCAGGACCTGTTCTGGGCCTTCTGCTACAACTGCATCGGCATCCCCCTGGCCGCCGGGGTGTTCTACCCCCTGCTGGGCTGGCAGCTGAACCCCATCTTTGGCGCGGCCGCTATGAGCCTCTCCTCCGTCTCGGTGGTGAGCAACGCCCTGCGGCTGCGGCTGTTCAAGCCCCGCCACAAGGCCCCCAATCCCGTCCCAACCCCTTCGGAACCGATGGAATCCATGGAGGGTTTGAGTTTAAGTGCTGAAAGTGCCGATCCTGATGAGAAAGGAGGGAGTTCTATGACGAAAACTCTGACCGTCGAGGGCATGATGTGCGTCCACTGCCAGGCCCGCGTTGAAAAGGCCCTGGCCGAGGTCCCCGGCGTCACCGCCGCCGTGGTGAACCTGGAGGCCAAGACCGCCACCGTCACCGCCGACGAGACCGTCACCGACGAGGCGCTGACCGCCGCCGTCACCAACGCGGGCTATGAAGTGAAGTCCGTGGGCTGAGAGTCTACAAACGACAGCGCCGCCGCAGGGTTCCTGAAAGGGACTGCGGCGGCGTGTTTTTGCACAGATTTGTCTGATTTCGTCAACCTCTTAAATTTGCGAGAAAAAAACCGAAAAAAACAGCGGTTTGCCCTTCTTTTTCCGTCCTTGACGAAATATTTCGCTCAAAATTTCAATAAATTGTCATTGACAGGCCATATATGGGTGTGGTATAGTAAGGGTACACAAATTGTTGTTGTGTTTTCTTACCTCTAAGGGATTGATACGTGAATTCATTCGGGACATGATCAGCAAGGTTGTTTTCGGTGTTTTCTTACCTCTAAGGGATTGATACTCAATCGCAGTCTGATTCTGGATAGCCTGCGTTTCGGCTTCCTGGTGTTTTCTTACCTCTAAGGGATTGATACGTTGAAGACCAAGTGAAGTCTTTCTTAACCATGGCGTCAAGTGTTTTCTTACCTCTAAGGGATTGATACTAAATCATCATTTTGTCCTAGGTTTCGACGAACTCTGCCAGGTCTTCCGTGTTTCCTTACCTCTAAGGGATTGATACATGCTTCAATTATCGTCGTTCTCTCCTCCAACGCTATTGTGTTTTCTTACCTCTAAGGGATTGATACCGCTTTTTGTACTCATCTTCTGCAACTTCAACAACGAGTGTTTTCTTACCTCTAAGAAAACCCCGCCACAACAAAAAACCGGGACAGACGAATCAACTCGTCTGTCCCGGTTTTTGTATTTTTCTTTGTTGCGGCGAAACCCCTCCGCCACCGCCTAAAGGCGGCGGCCCTCCTCCGCCGTCAAGCGGCACTTCCGGGGCTTTGCCCCTCCCTGCCCTTTCAGGGGAGGCAAGAGTGGTGGTCAGTTGCAAAATGATAGTTCTTCGTGGAAAACTAGTGCTCTTTGGGGTAAAAAGCTGACGAAACAGCAACACACCAGCCACTAACAGCTAATGGCTAATGGCTAACAGCTCACTCAATCCACATACCCCCACAGCCCACGGACGCTGACCTCCCCGGAGGTGACTTTTTCCTCCCGTCCGTCGGGGTGCTGAACCACAAGGCCGAAGTCCTCCGCCACGGCGACAGCGCGAGCCGGTTCCTGCCGCCCGTCGGCCCGGAGCAGCCGCACCTCCCGGCCCACGGTCAGGCACCGGGCGCGGTACTTCTCCAGATAGTCTCCCCCGTCGGAGAGCCACGCGGCGTACATCCGGTCCAGGGCGTTGAGGATTTCCGCTGTCAGTCGGCCCCGCTGCACCGGTTTCCCGGCGGCCATGGCGAGGGACCCGGCGATGTCCCGGATGTCCTCCGGGAAGTCCTCCAGCCGCTGGTTGACGTTGAGGCCGATGCCGGTGACGATGGATTGCAGCGCGCCGCTCTCCCCTTCGATGGACATCTCCGTGAGGATGCCGCAGACCTTCCGCTTCTCCAACACGATGTCGTTGGTCCACTTGATTTGGGGTTGCAGGCCGGTGGCGGCCTCAATGCCCTCGCACACTGCCACCGCCACGAACGCGGTGAAGTTCAGCGCCCGCTCCGGGGGGATGTTCGGGCGCACCAGGGCGCTCATGTAGACCCCAGTGTCTTTGGGAGACTGAAAGCTCCGCCCCAGGCGGCCCCGGCCCCCGGTCTGTTCGTTGGCGACAGCCACGGCCCCGTCGGGCAGGCGGTGGGCCTCCCGCTTGAGGTAGTTGTTGGTGGAGTCGATGGTCTCAAAGCACTCCAGCGCCACGCCGATGTGTTCCACATGGAGCCACGGCTCGATTTCCCCCGCCGTCAGCCGGTCAGGGCCGGATACCAGCCGATAGCCCCGGTTGGTGACGGAGTGGATGTCGTAGCCCTCCTGCCGCAGGCCGCTGACCGCCTTGGACACCGCCGCCCGTGAAATGCCCAGCTGACGGCTCATGGCCTCGCCGGAGGTGTAGCCCTCCGGGTTCTGCCGCAGCAGCGCCAAAATCTTCTGTTTGCTCATGGTGTTCGCCCCGTTTTTCCTTTGGTTGGGTCTATCCTATCACAAATTCGCACAATTAGCAATTAGCAATGTGCAATGCGCTTTAGCGGCCACGCCGCACACTCCCCTTCAATCAGGCAACCCTTCCAGCGTCTCCAGCAGGTCCACCAACATTTTTGCGGTCAATCCCCAGATGACCCGGCCCTGATAGACCCAGATGGGGGTGCGCCGCTCCCGGCGGTAATGGGGCAGGAAGGGCAGCAGTTCCTCCGGCGCGGTGTCCAGCTCCGCCACTGTCGCGTAAGTGGCCCATTTGGGCGGGTTGGCCCGGAGCCAGGACATCGGCAGCAGAAACGCTTCCGCCACCTCCTCCCGCTGGAGGCGCAGCCCCTCCAGGCTGTTCACCCAGCCCAGCACCGCCTCCACCCGCTGGCCGGAGCTGTGCCGCAGGGCGGGCAGCGGGGCGATGAGGTCGATTTGCCGGGCGGTCAGGCCCAGCTCCTCCTCCATCTCCCGGAGGGCGCAGGCAGTTGCGTCCTCTCCCGGCTCCATGCCGCCGCCGGGAAAGCAAATCTCCCCCGGCTGATGCCGCAGGGCGGCGGCGCGCACCTCCAGCAGGACGCAGACCTCCCCGTCTCTCTCGGCCAGGGGCACCAGCACCGCCGCGTTCCGCTCGGTTGGCTCTGCCGCAGGGGGAAGATTCTTGAAAAGCTGTTCAATGTCGTTTCGTGTCATAGCAGTTTGAAAGAGGCAAAGCCTCCGCCGCAGCGGAGGCTTTTTTTGTTGGTGATGGTAGAGATGTGGTTGTCCCTTTGTACCCTGCCTGTTACTGATTCCGGCGAAACCCCTCCACCATGCTGCGCATGGAAGGCGTAAACCGCGACGGAGGGGTTTTCCCCGCATGGCTGTGTAAAACGAACGCTCAAAACCAGAGAATCAGTGCGGGAAAATCACTGCCAGCAGCTTGGCGGGCTTGTCCCCTCGGTTGGCGATGCTGTGGCTCTCCCCGTCGGAGGTGAACACCACGTCCCCGGCCTGGATGATGCAGAGCTGGCCGTTCTGGTTCAGCTCCAGATGGCCCTCCAGCATATAGTAGATCTCGGCGTTGGTGTCGTGGGTGTGCAGGCCAATGGAACAGCCCGGCTCCACGGTGCAGACGCTGCACAGGCCGGTGCGGTCCCCGGTCTCGCTGTTCTCCAGCAGATGTTCCAGGTGAATTTCACCCTCGCCGCCCCGCATATGCTCAATGACCGCGTGACGCATCTGGTCCTTCTTCTTGATCATTTGTTCTCCTTGTTCCGTCGGTTACTGGCGGTTCCCGAAAATGCGGAGGATGGCCTCGTAGGGGTCCTCCTCTTCTTCCTTCTTGGGCTTGGGCTGGGCCACAGGCTCCTCCACAAAGACGGGAGGCTGCTCCGGCTCCGGCGTGGGCGCGGGTTCAGGCGTGGGAACCGGCTCCGGCTGGGCCGCCGGCGCCGCAGTGGGAGCTTGCCCCGGTGTGGTCGCCGGTGCGGGCTTGGGCGTTTCCGGCACCGGCTTAGAAAAAGAAGGGGTTTTCTCCTCTGCGGGGGTCTCGTCAAAACCGGTGGCGATGACCGTGACCCGAATTTCGTCCTCCAGGCTCTCGTCGAAGGTGGCACCAAAGATGATGTTGGCGTCGGGGTTGGCGGCCTCCTGCACCAGCGTGGCGGCGGTCTCCACCTCTTCCAGGCCGATGTTCATGTCACCGCAGATGTTGACCAGCACACCGCGAGCGCCCACGATGGAGGTCTCCAGCAGCGGGGAGGAGATGGCCATTTTTGCAGCCTCTTCCGCTTTGTTGGCCCCCGCAGCGCGGCCCATGCCCATGTGGGCCAGGCCCGCGTCCTTCATGACGGCGGTCACGTCTGCGAAGTCCAGGTTGATGAAGCCCACGTCAGTCACCAGGTCGGAGATGGAGGTCACCGCCTGGCGCAGCACGTCGTCTGCGATCTCAAAGGCGTTGTTCAGGGTGATCTTCTGGTCCGTGGCGTGTTTCAGCCGGTCGTTGGGGATGATGACCAGAGAGTCCACCTTTTCCTTCAGCTCGTTGATGCCGGCCTCGGCCTGGAGCATCCGCCGCCGCCCCTCGAACTTGAAGGGCTTGGTGACCACGCCCACGGTGAGGATGCCCTTCTCCCGGGCCACGTCCGCCACGATGGGGCTGCCGCCGGTGCCGGTGCCGCCACCCATGCCGCAGGTGACGAACACCATGTCGGCGTTCTCCAGGGCCTTGTCCAGCTGGCTGCGGCTCTCCTCGGCGGCCTTACGGCCCACCTCCGGGTCGGCCCCGGCCCCCTGGCCGTGGGTGATCTTCTCACCGATCTGAATCTTGCTGGTGGCGCTGGAGTGGTCCAACGCCTGACGGTCTGTGTTGACTGCGATAAATTCCACACCCTGGGTGCCGGAATTCGCCATGCGGTTGACGACGTTGTTGCCGCCGCCGCCTACGCCGACCACCTTGATATTGACAACGGTGTCCGGCTCCAACTCAAATCCAAGGGACATACGCTTTCCTCCTAAGTTCAGCTCCATATTTGGAAGTAATACAACCTATTTTTTCTAAATAACATTTTATCGGATATTTTCTATGGGGTCAATACCTTTCTCTTTTATTTTTCATTTTTCACCAGATGGGGATTTCCGTCGCTGTAAGTCATATCCAGGGTGCCGGTGTCGTCCTCCGTCCAGTTTTCCGCCACATAATCCGTCAAAATCTCGGCGAAATACTTGATTTTCTCGTTGTAATCGGCCTCCAGGGGTAGCTTCACCTGGAGGCGCCCGTCATAGTCCAGCGTCACCGTGCTTTCGGAGGACAGGTCGATGGACACCACGTCGTCCAACAGCCCGTAGTCCTGGAGGGGGGTCAGCAGCTCCAGCAGGCTGCTCAGCTGGAGGGCCTGGCTCCCGACCTCCTCGTCGCTGCCGTCCGGCACGGACAAGGCCGCGCCCTCCACCGGGTCCACCGGGGTCAGCCCCAGGAGGACGGTGCAGCCCGGGTCGCTGTCGGTTTCCTCCAGCAGCTTGCCGTTCAGGTCGATGAGCCACCAGCTCTCCCCGTCCTGAATGGCCGCCGCCGCGCCGCTCTCGGCCAAGGTCAGCACCACGGTGCCGGGCAGCTTTTTCTGGATGGACACGCTGGAAACATAGGTCAGGCGGGACAAAATGGTGGCCGCCGCCCGGTTTTTGTTCAGCAGGAACAGGTTGTCGCCGATGTCGATGCCGGCGGCCTCCAAAATCTCCTCCTGAGAATAGCGGTCATCCTGGGCCAGCGCTGCCGTGTTCCCTTCGCTGTCGCGGATGTAGACCTCCACGCTGCTGACCTTGAAAAACACGATACAGCCTGCGCCGATGGCGGCCAGCACCAGGACAGTTGTGAGAACGACATACAGGCCCCAAAGCCGTCCGCCGCCCTGGTAGCTGCGCTGGTGTCGTCGTTTGTTCGCCATGCTATTCCCCCTTATTGCAGCGTCTAACGCTGTTCCTTTGTATCTGTATCTACATCCACCCGCCGGATGTCCGCCCCCAGGGAGGACAGGTCCTCCTCCAGCCGGGCATAGCCCCGGTCGATGTGGTGCAGTCCGGCGATTTGGCTCTCGCCCTCTGCGGCCAGGGCCGCCACGACCAGCGCCGCGCCGCCCCGCAGGTCTGCCGCCTCCAGACGGGCGGCGTGGAGCCGGGGCACGCCACAGACCACGGCCACCCGGCCCTCCACCCGAATGTCGGCTCCCATCCGGGCCAGCTCCGCCGCCTGGCGGTAGCGGTTCTCAAAGATGGTCTCCACAAAGACGGTGGTCCCTCTGCCGCCGCAGAAGGCGGCCATGACCATGGGCTGGGCGTCGGTGGGGAAGCCGGGATAAGGGGCGGTGCGGATGGGCCGAACGCCGGTCAGGGGCCGGTCACACCGCAGCTCCACCCGGTTTTCCCTGCCGGAGACGGTGCAGCCCGCCTGCCGGAGGGTGTCCAGCACCGGCAGCAGCCACCGCCGGTCCAGGCCCTCCAGGGCCATACGGCCCCCGGTGGCCGCAGCAGCGGCCAGATAGGTGGCCCCCACGATGCGGTCCGCGATGACGGTGTGTTCCCCGCCGTGGAGGGGCGCGCCGCCCCGTATCGTCACGGTGGAGGTGCCAGCCCCGTCGATGTCGGCCCCCAGGGTGCGCAAAAAGTTCTGCAAATCCACAATTTCCGGCTCTCTGGCGGCGTTGGAGATGACCGTCACGCCTTCGGCGGCACAGGCCGCCAGCATGATGTTCTCCGTGGCCCCCACGCTGGGGAGGGAGAGGGAAAGCTCTGCCCCGTGGAGCCGTCCCCGGCAGCGGATGCCGCCACAGGCGGCGTCGATCTCCGCCCCCATGGACCGCAGGGCGCTCAGGTGCAGGTCGATGGGCCGGGGACCCAGCTCGCACCCGCCGGGGAAGGACAGCTCCGCCTGGCCGCACCGGGCCAGGATCGCCCCCAGAAAGATGACCGAGGAGCGCATTTCCCGCATGAGGGCGTCGGGGATGTCCATACGGGTCAGGGTGGTCGAGTCCACCGTCACCGTCTCGCCCTCTCGCTGGACCCGGCAGCCCAGGTGCCGCAGGATGGCCACCGCCGCGTCCACGTCGGTCAGGGCGGGGCAGTTATGTATCACGCTGACGCCGCCCGCCAAAATCGCCGCCGCCAGAATGGGCAGCACACTGTTTTTGGCCCCGTGGACGACCACAGCGCCGGAGAGCGGCCTGCCGCCGCGCACGCGCAACACACGCATAGGGATTCCTCCATTCGGATTTGAGGTTATCCCTTTAAATCAGCCGCGTTGTGATAAGCTATTAGCCATTAGCTGTTAGCTGTTAGTCAGGTGCTACCAGTCTAAAGCGGACAGCCAAAAAGGAAGCTAAGAGTGAAGCCATCCGTTTGTAAAGAAATGCAAACGGTAAGCGTAGCACATCATGCCAAGCACCACAAAGCTAATAGCTAAAAGCCAGGAGCTAAGAGCTAAAATGCTCATAAGGCCGAAGAAAAGGGATAGCCAGCAACAGATTTATCCCATTCTATGCGTCTGGCAGTCCGTTTGACCGCTTATTGTTTCATCAAATCCTTCAGCACCTGATAAATGCGCTCGTTGGCGTTGCTGACAAAGAGCCGTTTCAGCTCCATCTGCATCTGCTCCAGCCGTCCCCGGTGGTCCAGCAGGTCGGTGACCTGGTCATAGAGCTTTTTGCCGGTGCAGTCCGCCTCCAGCATCAGCATGGCCGCCCCCTGGTCGGAGAGGACGCGGGCGTTCTTCTCCTGGTGGTTGGCGGTGACGTTGGGGGAGGGCACCAGAATACTGGGCTTGGCGATGGCGGAAATTTCCGCGATGGTGGAGGCTCCGGCCCGGCTGAGGACCACGTCCGCCGCCGACATCACCACGGGCATGTCATAGATATAGTCCCGGATGTCCACGTTGGGGTAGAGGCTCAGGTCGATGCCCCGGGCAGCGATGCCGTCCAGCACCCGCTGGTAGTACCGCTGCCCCACGCCGAAGATGTGGTGGAAGGGGGTGCCCGCCTCGATTTCGCGGGCCACGAAGTCCACCATATGGTCGTTCATCACCTGCGCCCCAAGGCTGCCCCAGGTGGTGACCACCACGGGTTTGGTGTCCCCGAAGCCCAGCTTGGCCCGGGCCTCCGCCTGAGTCTGGGCAAAGAAGTCCTCCCGGACAGGGGTGCCGGTGACTTCCACCTTGCTCTGGTCCTCATAGTGGTTTTTGCTCTCCTCAAAGCCCACCATCACCTTGTCCACCACCTTGGCCAGCCGCTGGGTGGTCAGGCCGGGGAAGGCGTTGGACTCGTGGACGGCGGTGGGGATGCCCATTTTCGCCGCCTGGTTCACCACCGGGTAAGAGGCGTAGCCACCGGTACCCACCACCAGGTCGGGCTGGAACTCCGCCAGGATTCTTTTGGCCTGGCCGGGGGAGACCAGCAGGTTTTTCGCGGTGGTCAGGTTGTGCTTCAGGCTGTTCAGGTTGACCGAACGGTAAAAGCTGGAGATGGTGACGGTGCGGATGGGGTAGCCGGACTTGGGCACGAGAGATTCCTCCATGCCGCCGTCGGCCCCCACGAAGAGGATCTCCGCGCCGTCCCGCTCCTGGAACAGGCCCGCCAGGGCCACCGCCGGGTTGATGTGTCCGGCGGTGCCGCCGCAGGTGAAGAGAATTTTCGGATTCATAGGTATATCCCTCCTGGAGGATTGTAGCTTTTTAGCTCTTAGCTATTAGCCGTTAGCTTTGTGGTGCTTGGCATTATGTGCTGCGTTTACCGTTTGTATTTCTTTTCAAACAGGTGGCTTCGCACTCAGCTTCCTTTCTGCTGTTCGCTTTAGACTGGAAGCACCTGGCTAACAGCTAACAGCTAAAAACTAACAGCTCAATTTTGCTTCGGCGGGGCGATCTGCCGGGAGACGGCCAGGATAATGCCCATCTCCACCAGCTGAATCACCAGCGCGGTGCCGCCGTAGGAGAAGAAGGGCAGAGAGATGCCCGTGGCGGGGATGAGGTTCAGCACCACCGCCATGTTCAAAAACACCTGCACCGCCAGCAGGGTGGTGATGCCCACGATGAGCAGGGAGCCGAACCGGTCCCTGGCGTGGAGGGCCAGCCAGTAGCCCCGGATGACCAGCAGCGCGAACGGCACCACGATGAGCGTGGCCCCGATGAAGCCCAGCTCCTCGCAGATGATGGCGAAGATAAAGTCGTTTTGCTCTTCGGGCAGGTAGAGGTATTTCTGGCGGCTCAGGCCGAAGCCCAGGCCGGTCAGCCCGCCGGAGGCCACCGCGTAGAGGGACTGCACCACCTGATAGCCAGTGTCGGTGGGGTCCGACCAGGGGTCCAGCCAGATGGCGATGCGGCTGCTGTTGTAGCCGATGACGCCGATGACCAGGTAGGCCACAGCTCCCATGGCTCCCGCGCCCAGGGCGAACCAGCCCAGCCGGATCCCGGCGGCGAACAGGATAGCCGCGCCTGCGGCCAGCACCAGCAGGGTGCCGGACATATGCGGCTCCATGAGCATCAGCACGGCGATGACCACCAAAATCACCCCGTAGGGGATCAGCTCGGCCAGGTCGCTCCAGTAGAAGAAGTAACGAATGTTTTCCCAGGGCTGGGGCAGCCGCCGGGGGAACTCCGGCGGTCCCTGCCGCCGTTTAGACAGCCGGGCGGAGAAAAACAGCACCACGCCCAGCTTGGCGACCTCCGAGGGCTGATAGGTCGGCCCGGCCACAAACGCCAGCCGCAGCCAGCGGGTGGCGTTGTTCTGGGTGACGCCCAGGGGGGTCAGCACCAGAATCAACAGCACGATGGCCACCAGCAGCACCGGCACCGACAGGATGCGCAGATACTGGTAATCCAGCCGGGAGGCCAGCAGCATAAACACAATGCCCAGCACGGCGAAGATCGCCTGCCGCTTGAAGTAATAATAGGGGTCGCCCAGGGTGCCGGTGGCGGCGTTATACCCCGCCGCTTTGTCATAGAGGGCGGCGTAGGACGAGGCCGACAGCAGCATGATGAGGCCGATGCCCAACAGCAGCAGCACCAGCATCAGAAAGGGCAGGTCAATCGGCCCTTTCGCCAGCTGCTGGTAGCGGTTCAGTCCCCGCCGGGAAGATTTGACTGCCATACGGCCCCTCCTTTCGATGTAATAGCTATTAGCTTATAGCTATTAGCTGTTAGCTTGGTTGTGCTTGCTTTTGCGGTTCTCTTTGAACCAGTCTTGTTTGTAATTCCGACGTGAAACCCCTCCGCCACCGCCTACGGCGGCGGCCCTCCTCCCCTTTCAGGGCAGGGAGCGAAGCGGAAGTGCCGCTTGACGGCGGAGGCAAGGGGGATAGTGCTCTTTTTTTGCGATTCGCTTATGGGCGGCAACACCTGACTAAAAGCTAATAGCTAACAACTAATAGCTCATTCACCGTCCCATCACACCCAGATACGCCAGCACACACGCCACAGCGGTGATGCCGGAAAACACGGCGAACAGCTTGTATTCACTCCAGCCGCCCATCTCGAAGTGGTGGTGGAGGGGCGCCATGCGGAAGATGCGCTTGCCGTGGGTCAACTTGAAGTACGTCACCTGGATGATGTCGGAGGCGGTCTCCGCGATATAAATGATACCCACCAGAATCAAAATCAGCGGCATATCCAACGCGAAGGCCATTCCGCAGACCATGCCTCCCAGGAACAGGGAGCCAGTGTCCCCCATGAACACCTTGGCGGGGTGGAAGTTATAGACCAGAAATCCCAGCAGGCCCCCCAGCATGGCGGCGCTGAGCACCCCCAGCTCTGTATAGCCCCACAGCAGCGCCGTGGCCAGGTAAAACACCATCACCGGGATGGTCACGCCGGTGGCCAGACCGTCTACGCCGTCGGTGATGTTGACGGCGTTCACCGTCCCCACCATCACGAAGGCGGCAAAGACCATGTACACCACCCAGGGAATCTCCACCGTCACGTTGGCGAAGGGGATATAGAGGTCAGGGTTCAGATACCCGGTGTTCCGCAGCAGCAGGGTGAACACGATGGCCGCCACCAACTGGAGCAGGAACTTCTGCGCAGCGGTGAGGCCCTCGTTCTGGTGGTAGCGGACCTTTTTGTAGTCGTCGATAAAGCCGATGACGCCGAACACCAGGGCGAAGCAGAACACAATCAGCGCCCCGAAGTCGCCGCTGACGAAGTCGCTCCACCCCAAGATAATCAGGGCCAAAAAGCTGCCCCCGATGAACATCAGGCCCCCCATGGTGGGGGTGCCCTGCTTGGACATATGCCACTTGGGGCCGATCTCCTTGATGGTCTGGCCCGCTTTCAGGGCGTGAAGCCAGGGGATCAGGAAGTGTCCAATAAGCACCGTGGCGGCAAAGGCCACAATCAGGCTGATAATTGCTCTCATCTTTCGCTCCTTCGGCTCTGTCGTTCCAGAGCCTTGTTTCTTTCTATTATAGTAGCTCTTAGCTCCTAGCTTTTAGCTCTTAGCTCGGTTGTGCGATTTTTCTGGCGTTGCGTTTTTGGCTTGCAGTGCGCAGCTAACAGCTAACGGCTAACAGCTCATTTCTATTTTAGACGGCAAACAGCGGAATTTATCCCTCTGTTTGTGTTTTTTGGGTTATCCCATTGTATCAAACCAGTCTGTGATTCCAGCGGGAACCCCTCCACCATGCTAACGCATGGTCCCCCTCCCCTTTCAGGGGAGGCGAGGGGGAGAGTGCGTGTCGTTTGTTTTACGTTTTACTCAAAGCAGCGAGAATCGGGAATGTATCTTACCTAACAGCAGAACGTTACCCCTAACGAAGCACTATTCTATTACCGACCACCCCTCTTGCCTCCCCTGAAAGGGGAGGTGGCACGGCGTAAGCCGTGACGGAGGGGTTTCTCTGCCGAAAAACAAATTTAAGGCTGATTCAAAGGGACATCCGCAAAATGAGCACTTTCTAGCTAACAGCTCATTTCTGTTTGAAATTCCTTCAAAATATCCCGCTCATCGAAGGGCACTTCCTCCCGCCCCACCAGCATGGCGGTGCGGTCGCCCCGCCCGGCAAGGATGACCAAATCCCCCGGCTCCGCAGCGGACACCGCCCGGCGGATGGCTTTGGCCCGGTCGGGGATCAGCGTCCCCTTGCGGCCCTGCATCCCGGCCCGGATGTCCCGGCAGATGTCCTCCACCGGCTCAGTGCGGGGGTCGTCGGCGGTGAGATAGACCCGGTCGGCCATGCGGGAAATCACCGAGCCGATTTGCGCCCGGCGGCTCCTGTCCCGGTCCCCCGGCGCGCCGCAGACCAGCAGCAGCCGCCCCTGGGCCATGGAACGGGCAGTGAGCAGCAGATTCTCCATCTGCTCCGGGGTGGTCGCGCTGTCGATGAGGGCGGCCACGCCGCCGTCCAGCTCGTGCAGCTCCATGCGGCCCGGTACGCCTCCGGCGTGGCCCAGCACCTCCACCATTCGCCCCAGAGGAACGTTCCACAGCTGCCCCACCGTCAGGGCGGCCAGGCTGTGGTAAAGGCCGAAGCCGCCGGGGATGGGCAGCCGCACCCGGGAGATGCCCTGGTCGGTCAGGGCCTCGAACTCAATGCGGTCCCGCAGCAGGCGCAGGTTCCGACCGTTCACGTCGGCCTCCCCCCGCTTTTCCGCGTAGGTACGCTTTTTGCCGGGCCACAGCTGGGCCAGGCGGCGCACGTCGCCGTCGTCGATGCAGCACACCAGCGTCTCGCACCGGCCCGCCAGTTTCTGGCACACCAGCTCGGCTTCCTGCTCGTTTTGCAGGCTGGTGATCACCGCCAGCTCCAGAGGCAGGTGTTCCGCCAGCCCCGCCGCCAGCATGGGGACGGTCATGGTGAACACCGCCCGGTCACATCCCGCGTCCGCCATGCGGTCCAGGATGTCCGGCAGCTGCCGCGCCCACCCCGGCCACGCCGGAGGCGGAAGCACTTCGTCCCGGAGGTAGCTGTGGCGGGTGGTGATGAGGCCGGTGGTCTGGCCCGCGCCGTCCTCCAGCATCCGGCGCACCAAATGCGCCGTACAGGTCTTGCCTGCCCCGCCGATCACCGCCGTCAGCGGGATTCTTGGACTAATCATCAATTTCCTGTCCTGTGTAGTCGGCCACGGCGCTGTCGGCGAAGTTCACCGTAATGACGCTGCCCCGCTCCACCTCCGTTCCGGCGGCGGTGCTCTGGCTGTAGGCCAGCGTGGTGCTGTTGTAGTAGCTGGAGGAGCCGGTGGCCGTCATGTAGAGGTCCAGCTCGCTCAGCGCCTCCTTTGCCTGGTCCACCGTCATGCCGGTCAGGTCCGGGACGGTGACGGTGTCATCGGGGGCCTCCTCCCCCATATAGAGGATGACCTCGCTGCCGCTGGGCAGGACTGACCCGGAGGCGGGGCACTGGTCGGTGACGGTCTCCCCGTCGCCCACCACCCGATAGGTCAGGTCCTTGGCCTCCAGCGCCTCCGCCGCCTCGCTCTCGCTCAGCCCCGCCAGGGCGGGCATGGAGACGCTGACGCCGGAGAGGTCGTCGTCGGTGTACTGCTTTTCGTAACCCATATAGTCCAGAATGTCCGCGATGAGCTGCCCCGCCACCGGCGCGGCCATGTTGCCGCCGGAGATGTAATAGCCGGTGGTGGAGTAGTTGCTGCCCGCCGCGTCCACCTTGGGGGAGTCGAAGGCCACCAGCACGATGATCTCCGGGTCGTCCGCCGGGGCGAAGCCCATAAAGGAGACGATGTACTCGTCGTCCACCAGGGTCTGGGAGGTGCCGGTCTTGCCGCCGATGCGGTAGCCGGACATATAGGCGTTGCGCCCGGTGAAGCTGGTGACAACTCCCTCCAGGATGGTGGCGCAGCGCTGAGAGGTCTCCTCGCTGATGACCTGGCGGACAGGGGTAGTGTCCGCCTCATAGGTGGTGTCGCCGTCGGCATCCACGATGCTCTGCACCACATGGGGGGTGTAGAGATAGCCGCCGTTGACTACCGCGTTGATGGCGGTGATGAGGCTGATGGGGGTGACGGTGAACCGCTGCCCGAAGGAGGCGGTGGCCAGCTCGGTGATGCCGAAGTTCTCCAGGCTCCAGATGACGTTGGCGCTCTCGCCGGGCAGGTCGATGCCGGTGGAGTCCATCAGGCCGAACCGCTCCATGTAGGAGTAGAAGGTCTCCGCGCCCAGGCTTTGGCCGATGGAGATAAAGGCGGGGTTGCAGGAGTTGCCCACCGCCTCCGCCAGGGTCTGGAGGCCGTGGCCGGAGCGGTTGGAGCAGCGGATGGTGTAGTTGGAGACGGTGACGGAGCCAGAGCAGTTGAAGGTGGTGCTCTCGCTGACGGTCCCCTCCTGCAACGCGGCGGCCAGCACCAGCGACTTGAAGGTGGACCCCGGCTCATAGGTGTCGTTCAGCGCCTTGTTGCGCCACATCTCGTTCAGCGCCTCCGACTCGGTGATGGCCCCGGACTCCACTTCCTCCTGAAGGACGCTGTCAATGATGGTGCTGTAGTTGTTCAGGTCGTAGGTGGGACTGCTGGCCATGCCCAAAATCGCGCCGCTGTCGCAGTCCATGACGATGATAAAGCCGCCGTTCTGGGCGTCGTACTTCTCCACGCCGTCCGCCAGCGCGTCCTCGCACAGCTTCTGGATTTCAGTGGACAGGGTCAGGGTGACGGTGCTGCCGCTCTCTGCGTCGTAATACTCCTGGTAGAAGTTCAGCAGGTCGGTGCCGCTGGCGTTCTGGGCTGTGACCACCAGGCCGGAGGTGCCGGACAGCTCGTCGTCCAGCTCGGCCTCAATGCCGTAAGCGCCGCCGTTGTCGTTGGTGAAGCCGATGATCTGGGCGGCCAGGGTGGAGTAGGGGTAGTACCGCTTGGAGTTGGGGGTCAGGTAGACGCAGCCGGAGAGGTCATATTCGTCCATAAACGCCCGTACCTCCGCCTCAGTGGTGGCGTCCAGCTTGGTGGCGATTTTTTTGTACTGGCTGTTGGTGTCCTGGCACTTCTCCCGGATAGTGTCCGCGTCCACGCCGTCCAAAATCTCCGCCAGGCCGGTGGCGATGGTCTCCACCACGTCCAGCACCTCGCCGGGGTCCTCGCCCTTTTCGCGGGCGGTCTCTGCGGCGGCGTCCAGCTCCTGCTGTTTGTCGTTGATGGCCTTGGGGGACAAAATCACGTCGTAGGCGCTGGCGCTGATGGCCAGCACATTGCCCTCGGCGTCGTAGATGGCCCCCCGCTGAGCGGAGACGGACAGCTCGCTGGTCTGCTGCTGCACCGCCTTCTGCTCGATCTCGTCGTGGCGGCTGATCTGCCAGTACCACAGCTTGTAGACGATGGGGAGGAACATGACCACGCCGCAGATGACCAGCAGGAACACCGTCCTGCGGAAAATGCGCCGGTTGGCCTGGCGGCTGCTGCTCTTTTTCCGCTTTTGCCTGTTCATTCGTCCACCTCCCCGGCTGTCGAAGAAGGGCGCAAGAATGTACTCTTCTTACGCCCTCTGTTGTTTCTTATGGCTATTGCCGTTCTCTCGTCCAAAACACTGATATGTCCTGTTTAACTGAAATATGCCCCCAGGCCGGTGAAGAAGGAGACTACTGCCTGCCAGCAGCCCCGCAGCCCGGTGGCCTGCTCCTGCTGGGTATAGACCACGGTGTTGTCCGGGGAGGAGAACTCGATGTAGACCTTCTGGCTGGCGCTGGGTTCGGTCAGTCCGGCGTCCTCCGCCGCCTGGCGCAGGGTCTCGGTGTCGAACACTTCCTCCTCCTCGGCGGCCAGCTTGGTGTAGGTGTCCTCCAGCTCGGTCAACTCAGTCTGGGCGGTGACGGTCTCGGCGTAAACACTGTTGAGCTGGATGTAGCTGGTCAACACGCCCACCGCCAGCATTGCCACCAGCACGAAGCCGGCCACGGCGGTGAGGGAGACGGGCTGTTGCTTGCGCAGCTCCACCGGCTGGCGGCGGGTGTTTTTGGCCCGCTGGAGGCCGGTGTCGGAGATGCGCTGCTGTTCCGTGTGCTCCTCCCGCTCCGGCTCGTAGGCGACGTTGCCGCGGGTGTTGACATTATAGGCCACATTTCCGCTGATAGCCGTCTGAAAAGGGTTCTGTCTTTTGCGTCGTGCAGCCATGATGAACTACCTCTCTTTTGTGAATTTAGCTGTTAGCTATTGCCGTCAAGCGGCACTTCCGGGGCTTTGCCCTTCCCTGTAGCTTTTAGCTATTAGTGTGTTTTGCGAACGGGAATCGCTTGCTTTATACCATTCCGCGCTCTTTCCTCTTCGTTCGTAGCTGTTCGCTTTTCGATAGCACTACCTGACTAACAGCTAACAGCTAATGGCTAATAGCTCTCAAACTTTTTCCGCGATGCGCAGCTTGGCGCTGCGGGCGCGGGGATTTTCCTTTATCTCCTCCGCCGTGGGGAGAATGGGCTTTTTGGGGGTCATTTTGATGGCCGGGGTTCTGCCGCAGACGCACACCGGGAACTCCGGCGGGCAGATGCACCCTCTGGCCTGGGCCTGGTAACCATTTTTCACCAGCCGGTCCTCCAGGGAGTGGAAGGTGATGACGCACAGCCGCCCGCCCGGATTCAGCCGGGGGATGATGGCGTCCACCGCCTGGGAGCAGGCGGAAAGCTCGTCGTTGACGGCGATGCGGATGGCCTGAAAGCTCCGCTTGGCCGGGTGCTGCTTCTCCCGCAGGGCGGCGGCGGGCATGGCGGACTTGATGACCTCCACCAAATCCAGCGTCTCCTCGATGGGCCGTTCTTCCCGGCGGCGGACGATGGCGGCGGCAATGGAGCGGGCGTAGCGCTCCTCCCCGTACCGGGAGAGGATGAAGCTCAGCTCCTGCTCCGGCCACTCGTTGACCACCTGGGCGGCGGTCAGCGGCTGGGTCTGGTCCATGCGCATGTCCAGCGGCGCGTTGTGCATGTAAGAAAAGCCACGGCTGGGGTCGTCCAGCTGAGGGGAGGACACCCCCAGGTCCAGCAACACCCCATCGGCCCCTGGAATCCCCAGGTCATCCATCACCTGGGGGATGTTGACAAAGTTGTCGTGGACCAGCGTGACCCGGTCCATATAGTCGGCCAGGCGCGTTTGGGCGGCGTCCAGCGCCGCCTGGTCCCGGTCAATGCAGATGAGCCGTCCGCCATTCAGCCGCTTGGCGATCTCCCGGCTGTGGCCCGCCCGCCCCAGGGTCCCGTCGATATAAACCCCTTCCGGGCGGATGCGCAGGCCCTGGATGCACTCTTGCAGCAGCACCGGGCGATGGGTCAGCTCTTCCATGAACGGCTCCTTTGTTTGGATGGTGTGAGGTCAGCCCCGGATGGCCTGCATCATCCGGGCGATGTTGTTGACGTTCAGCTTCATGCTCTCGGTCTGGGCCAGCAGGTCGGCGTCCCACAGCTTGGCGCGGGTGTTGCAGCCGATAAGCACCACGGCCTTTTTCAGCTGGGCGTACTCCCGCAGGTAGCTGGGGATGACAATGCGGTACTGGCTGTCCGGCTCGCAGCGCTCCGCCGAGGCGAAAAACGCCTCCGCCACGCTGCTCTCGTCCTCCGGCAGGGCGGCGAACTTGGCGCACATGTCGTTCCATGCGTCCATAGGGTAGAGGGTCAGGTTGGGGATCAGGTTCCCGTCCTGGGTCCTGTGGTAGCCTGCGGCGACGTAGAACGCCTCGCCCAGGTCGGCGCGGAAGCGCACGGGCAGGATGAGACGGCCCTTGCTGTCCAGGTTATGCTCGGATTTCCCGGTCAACTGCGCCACCTCCGCTCCACTTTGCCGCTTATCCCTCCACAAAGGACCACTTTACTACCACCGGTATCTTATAGTATAATTCAGCCTTTTGGAAATAGCAAGCCTTTTTTCTTGGATTTTTCTCGTTGGGCGGCGGGGTTTCTGAAATTTTTTGTCGATTTTGCGGTCATTTCGCCGCAAAAAGATTCGGTTTGCATCCTTTCCCCTGCGGGGTGTTCCTTTTTCCTCCATTTTTGACGGATAATGGGAACAAAAAGCCCGGCAACGTCTGGCAAACGCTGCCGGGCTTGCGCCTGTCCCTGACAGGCTCACGAATCCTTCTCCGCGTCGTAAGCGGTCTTTTTCTTGCCCTTCTCCTTGCCGGAGATGGCCTGGAACTGGCTGCGGGCCTGCTGCACCTCGGTCAGCGCCTCGTTCAGCGCCTCCTCCGTCCGGCGCAGCACGTCGTCGCAGTAGCCGTTGGCCGCCTGCTGGAGTTCGGTGGAGCGCTGTTCCGCCTTGGCGGTGGCTTCGCTGGCGGCGGTCTCCGCCTGTCGGATCATCTCGTCTCTCCGGCGTTCCGTCTCCTGGAGGATCTCAGTGGCCTTGGCCTTGACTCTGGCCTGAATTTCGCTGTCGTCGATCATCTGCCGGGCCTGCTCCTCCGCCTGCTTGCGGATGCGGTCCGCGTCCCGCTCCGCGTTGGCCAGGTACTCCGCACGCTGCGCCATGATCCGCTGGGACTCGTCGATCTCCACCGGGAACACCCTGCGCACCTCGTCTAGGATGTCCAGCGCCTTGTCCCGGTCGATCTTGCAGCTTCCGCCGAACCCGCCTCTGGCCTCGTCGATCATCTCGTACAGTGCGTTCAGCAGCTCGTTTACCTTTTCCTTGTTTGCCATTAACTGCACCCTCCCCTTTTTTTAATTAGCAATGTGCAATTAGCAATGAGCAATGACCGGCTTTGCAGCCGCAGCTGTATCACCGGAACGCAGTCGAAAACGGTTCCCCCCATAAAATGCCACCCCTCTTGCCTCCCGTGAAAGGGGAGGAGGGCCGCCGCCTTTAGGCGGTGGCGGAGGGGTTTTCCGCTGGAATTACCGACAAGACAAGTGCAAAAGGATACCCACATCCCTTTATAATTGCACATTGCACATTGCTAATTGCTAATTTTTATTGCTTTTCCAACTGTTGGCGCATCCGCTCGGTCACGTCGTCCGCGATGCTCCCGGCCACATAGCCCCGCAGGTCCACCTGATACCGGGCCATTTCCTTGACGATGGTGGAGCTGATAAAGGCCAGTTCAGGCCGGGCGGTGAGAAACAGGGTGTCCACTCCGGGGCTGAGCTGCCGGTTCAGGTCGGCCATCTGCATCTCCGCCTCGAAGTCCGCCACCCGCCGCAGGCCCTTGACCACGCAGTTGGCGTTTTGGCGGCGGGCGTAGTCCACCAGCAGGCCGTCGGCGTAGTCCACCTCCACGTTGTCCACGCCGTCCAGTCCGGTCAGGCTCCGGCGAATGAGGTCCGCCCGCTCCGCCGGGGTGAACAGCCCCTGCTTTTCCGAGTTGTACATCACGCAGACCACCAGCCGGTCAAACTGGGCCGCCGCCCGCTGGATGATGTCCAGATGCCCCGCAGTGACGGGGTCAAAGCTGCCGGGATAGATGGCAGTCCTCATGGCGTCAGCCTTCCTTTCGATAGAGAGTGACCTTGATCTTGCCGTAACGGTAGTCCCTGCTCTTGACAAAGGGGGCGGGCAGGTCGGGCAGCTGGGCCTCTGCGCGGCTCTCACAGATGATTATACCATTATCCGTCAAAATGTCAATTCCGCTGAGCTTTTTCAGCGCAGATTCCAGCAATCCGCTGTCATAGGGCGGGTCCAGGAACACCAGATGGAAGGGCTGGCGGACGGTGCTGAGGTAGCCGATGGAATCCCCCTGCACCACCTTGGCCTTGTCGGTGAAGCCGGTGACGCGCAGGTTGTCCCGGATGAGCTTCACCGCATCCTTCCGCTGGTCCACAAAGACGCACTCCGCCGCCCCCCGGCTCAGGCACTCGATGCCCAGCTGTCCGGTGCCGCCGAAGAGGTCCAGCACCCGGCGGCCCTCGATGTCGAATTGGATGATGTTGAACATGCCCTCCTTCACCCGGTCAGTGGTGGGGCGGGTCTCCATGCCGGGCAGTTCGCCCAGGCGACGGCCTCTGGCCGTACCGGTGATGACGCGCATGGCGGGGTCCTCCTTTTTGTGAGCTATTAGCTTTTAGCTTTTAGCTCTTAGCTTTGGTAGTGCTGAACGAGTGGTTCGTGGTTAGTGACTAGTGGCTAGTCGTGCCTGGCCTTTTTTGCTTCTCGCTTCTGGCCAGTAGTGCCTGGCTACAGGGAGAAGCGCAGCTTCGGAAGTGCCGTTTGACGGCAACGGCTAACAGCTAATGGCTAACAGCTCTTATCTTCCGAGCGGAAGTGCGTATACACCGCTTTCGCGGCGTTCTTCGGCACCGCCTGGCGCAATTCCTCGTAGCTGGCGGCGCGGATGTTCTTCACGCTTTTGAACTGCTTCATCAGCGCCTTGCGCCGGGCCTCTCCCACGCCGGGAATGGCCTCCAGCTCCGAGGCGACGGTGTGTTTCGCGTGGCTCTCCCGGTGGTAGGTGATGGCGAAGCGGTGAGTCTCCTCCTGGATGCGTCCGATCATGGAGAAGATCGCCTGGTTGGACTGGATGCCGATCTCCCGTCCGTCCCCCGCCACCAGAGCGCGGGTGCGGTGGCGTCCGTCCTTCACCATGCCGAACACGGGGACGGTCAGCCCCATCGTCTCCAGCACCGTTTCCGCCGCGTGGACCTGGCCCAGGCCGCCGTCCATCAGCAGCACGTCGGGCAGGGTGTTGAATTTCTCGTCCCCGTCCAGGTAGCGGCGGAACCGACGGGTCAGCACCTGCTCCATGGAGGCGTAGTCGTCGGGGCCGGTCATGTCCTTGAGCCGGAACCGGCGATAGTCCTTTTTCAGGGGCTTTCCGTCCACAAAGACGGTCATGGAGGCCACGATGTCCGCCGCGCCGGTGTTGGAGATGTCATACGCCTCGAACCGGTGAGGGACGCTCTCCAGCCCCATCATGCTGCCCAGCAGCTCCATCAGGCGGTTTTGCCGTTCTTCCTTAGTGGTGGCGCGCTCAGCTTCGTCAGCGGCGTTTTTCCCCGCCAGCTCCACCAGCCGCACCTTGTCCCCCCGCTGGGGCACCAGCAGCTCGATTTTGCGGCCCGCCGCCTGGGTCAGCAGCTGTTGCAGGGCCTCCCGGCCCTCCACCTCGCAGGGCAGCAGGATTTGACGGGGCAGGTTGCCCCGGTCCCCGTAATACTGGCTCACCAGCGCGGAGACCACGTCTTGCTCGTCCTCCTCCATGGGGGTGGGCAGCAGCTCGGTGTCCCGGTCCGCCAGCGCCCCGTCCAGAAAGTGCAGCACCACGAAGCAGCTCTTGGCCTCGCCCCGGTAGAACCCCACCACGTCGGTGTCCGCTCCGGCTCCGGCCACCACCTTCTGCCGGGTGCCCAAGAGCTGGATGGCCTGCAAGCGGTCCCGCAGCTCGGCGGCGTTCTCGAACCGCAGCTCGGCGGAGGCTTGCAGCATTTCTTCTTCTAATTCCTTCTCCACCTGGGCGAATTTTCCGTCCAGCAGGCGGATGGCCTGGCGGATGCGGGACTGGTACTCCTCCGCGCTCATCGTCGGCTGACACCAGCCGTCGCAGGTTCCCAGATGGTGGTTCAGGCAGGGGCGCTCCTTGCCGATGTCCCGGGGGAACTTCTTTTTGCAGGTGGGCAGGCGCAGGGCGGCGGAGACGGTCTTGATGATCTCGTAGCTGCTGCCCCGGCTGCCGTAGGGACCGAAGTACCTGGCCCCGTCGTCCACAGATTTGGAGGCCAGGGAGAACCGGGGATACTCGTCCTTGACGGACAGGCGGATATAGGGGTATCCCTTGTCATCCTTTAATAAGATGTTATACTTGGGCTTGTGGCGCTTGATGAGGGAGTTTTCCAGCACCAGCGCCTCAAACTCGCTGTCGGCCAGGATATAGTCGAAGTGGTCGATCTGGCTGACCATGGCCCGGGTCTTGCCCGTGTGACTGGCCAGATCCGCGAAGTATTGGCTGACCCGGTTTTTCAGCGCCCGGGACTTGCCCACATAGATGACCTCTCCCGCCTTGTCCATCATGATGTAGACCCCCGGCTGGAGGGGAAGGGAGTGGGCCTTTTCCTTGAGTTCTTCCTTGGTCATTTCCGCCTCCGAACAAAAAAGCGCCGCAAAACCCTGCGGCGCTGATTTTTGTCCTCAAACAGATCAGTTGACGGTATCGCAGGCCAGGACTTCCACCAGGCCCTCAATGGCCTCTTTTTCGTCCGGTCCGTCTGCCATCAGCTTCACAACGGTTCCCTGGAGGATGCCCATAGACAACACACCCAGCAGACTTTTGGCGTTTACCCGGCTGTCCTCGACCTCTACCCAGATGGAGCTGACGTATTCATTGGCTTTCTGGATGAAAAACGTGGCAGGGCGCGCATACAGGCCAACCTTGCTGCTGACAACCGCTTCTTTTACAGTCATGAAAGATTCCTCCCCAAAGGCTATCCTGTTATAGCTGGAGTATATCATAACAAATTTTATTTCCCGCCGTCAATGTCAAATTTAACAAACTTTTTCCCACCGGGAGAGGAAATATGCCACATTGTCGTGAAAATGGTACGAAAGACGCAGGGAAAGGGCGAAATATGCCTCGGAATATGCAAGATTTGTGTCATTTCAGTTCGACAACGGTGACGCCGTCCTCGCCCTCTCCGAAACGGCCCAGCCGGTAGCGCTTCACGTACTTGCAGGTTTTCAGGTACTGGTGGACCGCCTGGCGCAAAACGCCGGTGCCCTTGCCGTGAATGATGGAGACGCCGGTGAGATGGGCCATCACCGCGCTGTCCAAAAACCGCTCCACCATGGCCACGCCCTCGTCGCAGGTCATGCCCCGGATGTCCAGCTCCTGGCCCACGCTGCTGCGGGTGACCTGGTGGTGGGCGGTGTTGGATTTGCGCTGGGGCTGCTTTTTGGGCTGAGCAGAGGCGGCGGAGACCACCCGCACCTCATCCTGGGTGGCGGAGATGGTCAAAATGCCGGCTTTCAGCTGCAAGGCCCCGTCCTTGCCCACGGACAGCACCTGGGCGCGGGTGCCCAGGCTGAGCAGCTCCACTGTGTCCCCCGCCTGGGCGGGGCGGGACGGCTCCGGCTGGGGCAGGCTGCGGCTCTGGCCCACCCGCTGGCTGGCCTGGTTCAGCTGGCGGCGCAGCTCGGCGCGCTGGGCATTGGTGTCCCCGGCCTCCTGTCCCTGCTTCTGGCGTTTTTTCATGCCGTCCAGCTCGTGGAACACCCGGTTGGAGGCGCTGCGGGCGTCGTCCAGAATCTGCTGGGCCTCGGCGCGGGCCTTGTCCACCACCTTGGCTCGCTCCTCCTCAATGGCCCGGCGGCTCTCGGCGGCGGCGGCGGCGTCCTGCTCCATCTGGCGGCGGAGCTTTTCTGCCTCCTGCTGCTGGTCTTCCAGCTCCTGGCGCTGTTGCTCCAGCCGGGTCAGCACATCCTCAAACTGGACATTCTGCCGGTCGATGCGGCCTCCCGCGTTGGCGATGACGTGTTCCGGCAGGCCCAGCCGCCGGGAAATGGCGAAGGCGTTGGACTTGCCGGGGACGCCGATGAGCAGCCGGTAGGTGGGCTGCAACGTCTCCACGTTGAACTCGCAGGAGGCGTTTTCCACCCCCGGCGTGGTCATGGCGTAAACTTTGAGTTCGGCGTAGTGGGTGGTAGCCGCAACCCGCGCCCCGATGCTCCGGGCCTCCTCGATGATAGCAACAGCCAGGGCAGCGCCCTCGATGGGGTCGGTGCCCGCCCCCAGCTCGTCGAAGAGAATCAAGGTGTCCTCCCCCGCCTGGGCGAGAATTTCCACGATGTTGGTGATGTGGGAGGAGAAGGTGGACAGGCTCTGCTCGATGGACTGCTCGTCCCCGATGTCCGCCAGCACCGCCTGGAAGATGGAAAAGCTGCTGTCGTCCCCCACGGGCAGGTGGAGGCCGCACTGGGCCATCAGGGTCAGCAGTCCGGCGGTTTTCAGCGTCACCGTCTTGCCGCCGGTGTTGGGGCCGGTAATGACCAATGTATCGAAGTCCTCCCCCAGCCGCAGGTCGATGGGGACCGCCGTCTTGGGGTCCAGCAGGGGGTGCCGGGCCTTGCGGAAGTGGAACCCGCCGCTGTGGGACAGTCTGGGGGGCATCCCGTTCATGGCGTAGGAGAGCTTTCCTCTGGCGAAAATCACGTCTAACTGGAGCAGCAGGTCATAGTCCAGCAGGATGTCCTCCCGGCGCTGGGCGGCCAGGGCGGAAAGCTCCGCCAGAATCCGGGCCACCTCTTTTTCCTCCCGGCTCAGCAGCTCCCGCAGCTCGTTGTTGGCCTGCACCGCCGCCATAGGTTCCACGAACAGGGTGGAGCCAGAGGCGGACACATCGTGGATGAGGCCGGGAACGCTGCCCCGGCACTCGGCCTTCACCGGCACCACAAAGCGGTCGTTGCGGATGGTGACGATGGCCTCTTGCAAATATTTGGACGCGGAGGAGGAGATGAGCCGCTGCAACACCTCCCGGGCCTTGCCGGAGGCGCTGCGGATGTGGCGGCGGATGTCCGCCAGGGCTGGGCTGGCGCTGTCGGCCACCTCGTCCTCGGAGAGGATGGCCCCGGTGATGCGGTTCTCCAGAGCCTGGTCGGGGACCAGACTGCGAAACAGGGGGTCCAAAATGGTGCTTTTCTCCCCGAAGCCGCTGTAGGCAGCCACGTTTCGGGCGGTGCGCAGCACCGCCGCCACCTCCAGCAGCTCCCGGTTGTTCAGCGCGCCCCCCAACGCCGCCCGCTGGAGGGTGGCGTCCACCGGTTTCAGGTTGGCAAGGGCGGGGTTGCCGTGGAGGTCCATCATGTCCCTTGCGGCGGTGGTCTCCGCCTGACGGCGCAGCACCTCTACCTCTTCGCCGCTGGGCCGCAGGGCCAGGCAGCGCTCCTTGGCACCGTCGCTGACCGCCTGCTCCGCCAACAGCTCCAGCACGCGGGGCAGCTCCAGGGTGTGGATGGATTTTTCGTATAAGTCTGTCATGGTCGGGTTCCTTTAATTCTGTATCTATGTTTCTGCAATGGTTGCCTGTTTATCCTTGCCCCTACAAGAAACGTGAAAGATACTGCACAGTTATTCCTTCTAATGTGTACTATGCCGGGCAAAAGTGCTGTTGAAACGGAAAGCACGAGCCAAGCTAACAGCTAACAACTAATGGCTCTTAATCTGTTTATAAAAATCCAATGTATGAAACCCCCGCTCCAGCTGGGTCAGCAGAAACCCCTCCGCCGCGTCCCCCAGCCGCTTTTCCCCCGGCCCGGAGAGCCGGAAGGAGAACAGCCGCTTGGAGGGGCAGGAGGTGATGTGCCGCATGGCGGCCAGGCTCCCGGCGTCCAGGGGCAGGGAGATGCCCTCTCCCACCTGGCAGCCCCGGCAGTGCAGCACCCCCTCCCGCAGGTGGAAGCGGGGTTCTTCCGGCTGCTCCGCGCCGCAGAGGGCGCACCGGTCCAGCGCGGGGGCGTACCCCGCCAGGCACAGGACGCGCAGCTCGAAGGCCGCCTTGACCAGCGGCAGGGGCCGGTCCAGGCTCTCCAGGGCGTAGAGGGAGTTCAGCAGCAGGGCCAGCAGCTCCGGGGCGGGGACCCCCTCCGGGGCCAGCAGCTCCGTCACCTCCGCGAAGTAGGAGCCGAGGGCCATTTTGTCCAGGTCCTCCCGGACCCCCCGGAACTCCCGATTGGTCACCGCCTCGCTGAGGGTCCAGCGGCCCCGGTACTCTTTCAGCACCACGTCGGACCAGACCAGCAGCTGAGCGGCGGCGGAGACGCCGCCCCCCTGTTTGCGGCTTTTGCGGCAGGCCCGCGCCGTGGCGGTCAGCTTGCCGCTGTCACGGGTCAGCAGGGTCAAAATTTTGTCCGATTCCTTGTAATTCACCGCCCGCAGGACGATAGCCTGGGTGGTCAGGTTCATGGTGGTCCCGTCCTCTCTCAGCGGCCTTGGCCAGCACGTAAGCCTCCGGCAGGCCGGTGCGGAAAAAGAGCGCCCAACTCTGTTCAGATGTCATAGTCGAATCCTCCGTTAAGGTTAGGCTGTGAGGATTCCACTGGGTTTATGTCTGGAAATGAACGGCTGGGTCAGTCCTCCCGGTAGCCGAAGTTGTGGATGGCGGTCAGGCTGTCCCGCCAGTTCTCCTTGACCTTGACCCAGGTCTGGAGGTAGACTTTTGCGCCCATGAAGCGCTCCATGTCCCGCCGGGCGGCGGTGGAGATACTTTTCAGCATGGCGCCGTTTTTGCCGATGATAATTCCCTTGTGGCTGGCCTTTTCGCAGAAGATGGTGGCCTCCACGTCGATGATGCCGTCGTCCCGCTCAGCGAAGCGGGTGATCTCCACGGCGGTGCCGTGGGGAATTTCCTTGTTCAGCCGCAGCAGCAGCTTCTCCCGCAAAATCTCCGCCATCATCTGGCGTTCGGGCTGGTCGGTGGTCATGTCGTCGGGGAACAGCTGGGGACCTTCGGGCAGCAGCCCCCCCAGGGTATCCAGCAGCTCGTCCACGCCGTCCTTTTTGGCGGCGGAGAGGGGGATGATGGCCTCGAACCGACACTGTTTCTGGTAGGCGGCGATGACCTCCAGCAGCTTGTCCTTGTTGTCCAGCAGGTCGATTTTGTTGATGACCAGCACGGCGGGAACCTTCAGCGCCTGGATGCGCTGCATGAGCTGCACCTCCGGTTCGCCGGGGGTGGGGATGGGTTCCACCACCAGCACCGCCGCGTCCACGGAGTCGATGCTGGCCCGGACCACCCCGTCCATATACTCCCCCAGCCGGTTGCGGGCCTTGTGGAGGCCGGGGGTGTCGGTAAAGACAAACTGCTTGTCCCCCCGGTTGACGATGCCGGTGATGCGGTTCCGGGTGGTCTGGGGCTTGTGGCTGACGATTGCCACCTTCTCCCCCACCAGGGCGTTGAGCAGGGTGGACTTGCCCACGTTGGGGCGGCCCACGATGGTGATGATGCCGGAATAGTTGATGTTCATAGTTACCTCTTTTTATGGGCGGTTATGCCCTCTTTTGCTGAAAGCGTAATTTATCGCGGCACACAAACCCCTCCGTCACGGCTTTCGCCGTGCCACCTCCCCTTTCAGGGGAGGCAAGAGGGGTGGCCGATTGCGGAACGGCAGTTTTTTTGCAGAAAACCTGCACTATTCTGGGCAAAATTGCTGACCCTGCAATAAGTACGATCCAGGCTAATGGCTAACAGCTAATAGCTAATAGCTTAAATTGCACATTATTCTGTCACGCCGGGTTTTCCGCGCCCTCGTCCAAATTTTCTACAGACATAGCGTCGCCCAAATAGACGTAGAGCAGCTCCTTCAAATCATCTTCTTCGTCCTCGTCCAGGCTGTCCTGCCGGAATACGATGGACTGACCTGCGACTTCCATCATATAACAGCCGTCCTCCAGCCACCAGCCGGTGATCTCCTCCCACTTGAACAGGGCCTCCTGGCCGTTCAGGGTCAGGGTGATGCCATCGTCGGAGACGACGTAGTGCCACGCCTGGCCCAGGTAGGGCTGCATCCGCCGCTCCATCGTGTCGATCAGCGGGGTGCGGAGATACCGCAGCAGGGTGATTGCCATGATGACCATGATGGCGATCATCACCGGCCCGCGGGTGGTGTTGGTCTTGGTGATGAAGTAGGTGTAGGCCAGGTACGCCGCCAGCACCAGAATGGCGATGGCAAGGCCGGTGTAGATGGGGCGGCGCTTCTCGCTCTTTTGGTCCCGGCGGGCGGCGCTTTTGGCCAGCACATGGACCAGCCGCTGGTCGATGACGGTGATGGTCTCCACGATGGGGCGGGATTCCTCCTCGTCCACTTCCTCGATGGTGACGTTCATGGTCTCGTTTTGTTCCTGTTCGCTCATGGGTTCGCTTCCTTTGTAAATTTGATGTTGCTTTTAGTTGCTTTTATAGGTATCTCTTGGAATCAGCCTTCTGGTGATTCCAGGGAAACCCCTCCACCATGCTTCGCGTGGTCCCCCTCCCCTTTTGCGACTCGCATGGCCTAGAGGCCATAGCTCGCTGCATTTGCGCGAAAGAGGAATTGGCCATTGCCGTCAAGGGCACTTCCGGGGCTTCGCCCCTCCCTGTCGGCCAGCGCTTCACAGGGGAGGCAAGGGGGTGGTCGGTTGCAAAAAGCCGTTCTTCGTGAAAAAGTGGTGCTATGCTGGGCAAAAATGCTGGCGGAACAGCATCCACTATCCTGACTAACAGCTAACAGCTAACGGCTAACAGCTCATCTGGGTATCCCCAGTCCGTTCATAATGGCCTCTTCCCGCGCCCGCATTTGCCGCTTCATGGGGCCGTCGTCCCCGTCCATGTGGTCGTAGCCCAGCAGGTGGAGGACGGAGTGGACCGCCAGATAGCCCAGCTCCCGCCGGACGCTGTGGCCGTACTCCTCGGCCTGAGATTGCGCCCGCTGATAGGAGATGACCATGTCTCCCAAGGGTAGCAGGCCGGTGGCGGGGTCCAGCTCCGCCGTCTCCGGGGTGGGTGGGATTCCCGGCTCCAGCTGGAACATGGGGAAGGACAGCACGTCAGTGGGCCGGTCCACCCCCCGCTGCTCCCGGTTGATCTCGTGGATGCCCGCGTCGTCGGTGATGAGCACGTCCACCTCGCAGCCCACCGTGACTCCCTCCTGCTCCAGGGCGGCGCAGATGCAGGTCTCCAGCAGGTCGGCGTAGGGAAACGGTTCTTCCAGCTCGGACTCCAAAATGATTTCGTGGTTCACGGCGTTTTTCCTCCCTTGTGGGGCTTGTCCGCCGGATGCTTTTTGGGCGGGTTCCGGCGCTGCTCGTCCTCCTCGTACGCCTGAATGATGCGCTGCACCAGGGCGTGGCGCACCACGTCGGCCCCGGTCAGGCGGCGAATGGCGATGTCCTCCACCCCGTTCAGCACCCGCATGGCCTCCTTCAGGCCGGAGGTCTGGTCTTTCGGCAGGTCGATTTGGGTGATGTCGCCGGTGATGACGATTTTGGAGCCGAAGCCCAGCCGGGTCAGGAACATCTTCATCTGCTCCCGGGAGGTGTTCTGGGCCTCGTCCAGGATGATGAACGAGTCGTCCAGCGTCCGGCCCCGCATGTAGGCCAGGGGCGCCACCTCGATGTTGCCCCGCTCCACATACTTCTCATAGGTCTCGCTGCCCAGCATTTCAAACAGGGCGTCGTACAGGGGCCGCAGGTAGGGGTCCACCTTGCTCTGGAGGTCGCCGGGCAGGAACCCCAGCCGCTCCCCGGCCTCCACCGCCGGGCGGGTCAGGATGATGCGGTTGACCTCCCGGGCCTTGAACGCGGCCACCGCCGCCGCCACCGCCAGGTAGGTCTTGCCGGTGCCCGCAGGCCCCACCCCCAGGGTGATGGTGTGGGTCTGGATGTCCTTGACGTAGCGGGCCTGTCCCACGGTCTTGGCCTTGATGGGCTTGCCGTTGGCGGTGACGCAGACCACGTCCTTCGCCATGTCGTTGATGCGCTCCTCCTGGCCCGCCCGGGCCAGGGAGATCATGTAGCGGATGTTCTGCTCGTTCAGCGGCTCGCCCCGGGCGATGAGGCTCATCAGGCCCTGGACGGTTTTCACCGCCAGCAGCACCTGCTCCGCCTCGCCGCTGATTTTCAGCTCTTCCTCCCGGATCAAAATGCGAACGGACAACTCCCGCTCGATGATGCGGATATTTTCATCAAAAGCGCCGAAGAGGGTGGCCGCTTCCTCCATCCGCTCCAGACTGACGCGCTGTTCGATCAATGGGTTCATCTCCTTCGTTAGCTGTTAGCTATTAGCCGTTAGCTGTTAGCCAGGTGCTGCAAATCAAAGACGCTGGGCTTAAAATCCAGCACCACCAAGCTAATAGCTCATTTGCTAATTCCCCAGCTCCACCGTTCGCCCAATTTGCTCCAAACACGAGGCCCGCAGGGTGCCGGTCAGCACGCCGTCCACCTCTTCAAAGCTGATTTGGCTGGAGAGCAGCTGTCCCTCCTCCCCCAGCAGGGCGGAGAGCCGGGTCTCCAGCACCCCGGTCAGGTAGTCCTCGGCGCTGGCCCGGTCCACGCTGGCGGAGGTCCGCTCGCCGGTGGCGACGGTCAATTTCTCCCATGCCAGGGGCAAAACCGTCCCGCCCGGCAAAGTCAGGGCGTAAACTTTTTTTATTTTACCACAGGTCAGACCGGAAATGCCACTGTTTTGATAAAATTTGACCGAGCGTTTTAAAATTTTTAACGAGTACAGGGCCTGTTCTTTCTCTCCGGCCCCGGTTTCCGCCGTCAGGGGGGTGGCGGAGCGGAGGGTCCGGTTGGTCAGCGCCCAGACGTCCCCCTCCGCCCGGACCTGCCGGGAGGACAGCACCGTTCCGCTGCCGTCGCCCCGCTCGTAGGTCTCCAGCCCGGAGATGAGGATCTCCCCTGCCAGCACCGCCTGCCCCTCCTCCACCTGGGTCTTGCCCCGGACGGCGTCCACGTCCACCACCACCCCGTCCACAGCGGCCACGATGTCCGCCGCCGCCGCGGGATCCTCCACCTCCGGGGCGGGAGTGGCCTCCCGTACCACCACCTCGGCGTAAATGCCGCTGATATTGACCGACAGAAAACTCAGCTCCCGCAGGTTCAGCAGGGCCTGATTTGCCAGCGCCCGGCAGTCCACGCCGGGGCCATAGGTGCCAATTCCGAATCCTAAGCAATCCAATTCGGTCAAAATGACGGAATTTGGGACGGCGGTGTTTCCCGTCACTTCAATGACCCAAACGAACTGGGACAGAATGACAGCGCAAAAAAGTGCGAAAACCAGCCCGGCGGCCAGAGCGTACCGCCGCCGGAACCGATACAAAAAGGCGGGCAATCCAAAGCGCTGCTCCACCGTCAGCGCACACATGGCCCGCTCCGCCAACGCCCTGGCCCGGCGAAGCTGCCAGACAGGGAGCGTGACCCGAAGCACCTGGTCGCTCTCCCGCTCCACGTCCCAAAAGGGGAGGCGCGCCGTGCCGCACAGGTTCAGGAACCGCTCCGGGAACGCCCCCTCCAGGCGGATTTGCGCAGAACCGCCGATGAAATGGATGATTTTCCTCACGTTTCGCCCGCCTTTCTGCCGCCGCCCGGCTACTCCAGCTCCACGGCGCGGATAGCGCCTGTGATGAGCAGGGAATCCCCGCTCATGGCCCCCAGGGTCAGCCCCTCCCCCCGGACCCGCACCAGCAGCCGCCCGCCGCTGATGCTGATCTCCTCCGGGCCGTAGGACAGGATGCCCCGGTGATTCTCCATCCGAAGTTCCCGTTTGCCCACCAGCTCGATGAGGGGCGCGCCCGCTACAACATCCGCCGGAAGTTCCAACGCCTCCGCTGCGGCGTCCATAAAATCCCAACGCTCTTTTTTTCCCATTCGCCGTCACTTCCCGCCTCCAGCCTATGCCGGAGGGGGCAAAAGGTTGCCTGTCCACCGCCGTTCCAGAGAGATTTTTTCCTTTTTCCCGCCGTTTGTGCAAAACGTAGAAATTTGCGTACCGCACGATGTAGTGGGGTCAAATTTTCTACACCACAACATATTGATTTTTGGCTTGGAATCTGGTATGCTGAAAGCCACTCACCGGTGCGGTGCGCCGGCAGTCCATCGCACAAAAACAGAACCGTTTCCCGCACGCACAGCCCCGCCCGCCGGGAAAGGCGGCGGCCGGTTTTAGATGCGGCGTTTTTCAACTTGCCATCATCGTTGTTTCTTTGTATCCGCATTTTACAGTGTTGTTTCCAACGGTCACGGCACTTTCTGTAGGGGCGGCCCGTGGCCGCCCAGGAACAAGAAGGCGTTTCCTGCGGGCGGCCGAGGGCCGCCCCTACACACAGCATCAAAACGGAGAAAAAGAGACTCGCCTGATTCACCCTTTTCGCATACACCCTGCGCACACCCCAAGGAGGAAGGAACATGAAAGTTATCAAGCGAGACGGCTCCACCGTCGATTTCGACCGCACAAAAATCATCGTCGCCGTCCAGAAGGCCAACGCCGCCGTTCCCCCGGAGGACCGCATCACCAACGCGGAGATCGAGTCCATCGCGGACTACGTGGCCGCCGTGGACCGGCCCCGGCTGCTGGTGGAGGACATCCAGGACATGGTGGAAAATCAGCTGGTCAAAATCGGCACCTATCCCCTGACCAAAGCCTATATCATCTACCGCTATCAGCGCTCCCTGGCCCGGAAGCAGAACACCACTGACAACGACATCCTCAAGCTGCTGGAGGGCACCAACAAGGAGATGGCGGAGGAGAACTCCAACAAGGATACCAGCGTGGCCTCCACCCAGCGGGACTACATCGCCGGCATCGTCAGCCGGGACCTGACCCGCCGCCTGCTGCTGCCGGATAAAATTTCCAAGGCTCACGATGAGGGCGTGCTCCACTTCCACGACGCGGACTATTTCGTTCAGCCCATCTTCAACTGCTGCCTCATCAACATCGGGGACATGCTGGACAACGGCACCATGATGAACGGCAAGCTCATCGAAAGCCCCAAGAGCTTCCAAGTGGCCTGCACCGTCACCACCCAAATCATCGCCTGCGTTGCCTCCAACCAGTACGGCGGCCAGAGCGTGGACGTCAGTCACCTGGGCAAGTACCTGCGCCGCAGCCGGGACAAGTTCCGCAAGAAGATTTTGAACGCCGTGGGCGGCGACCTGCCCGCCGACGTGCTGGAGCGGCTGGTGGACGAGCGGGTGCGCACCGAGCTGTCCAACGGCGTGCAGACCATCCAGTACCAGATCAACACCCTGATGACCACCAACGGCCAGTCCCCCTTCGTCACCCTGTTCCTCTACATCCGGGACAACGACCCCTATGAAGAGGAAAACGCCATGATTATCGAAGAGATCCTCCGCCAGCGGCTGGAGGGCATCAAGAACGAGAGCGGCGTCTACGTCACCCCCGCCTTCCCCAAGCTGGTCTACGTGCTGGACGAGAACAACAACCTCTCCGGCGGCAAGTACGACTACCTGACCCACCTGGCCGTCCGCTGCTCCGCCAAGCGGATGTACCCCGACTACATCTCCGCCAAGAAAATGCGGGAGAACTACCAGGGCAACGTGTTCTCCCCCATGGGCTGCCGCTCCTTCCTGGCCCCCTGGAAAAACGACAAGGGCGAGTACCAGTTCGAGGGCCGCTTCAACCAGGGCGTAGTCTCCATCAACCTGCCCCAGGTGGGTCTGGAGGTCCGGGGCAATATGGACAAGTTCTGGCCGGAGTTTGACCGGCGGCTGGAGCTGTGCAAGG
>MSHH01000031.1:0-175 GCA_001941075.1 Oscillospiraceae bacterium Zagget6
ACACCATGCAGATGTGCGGCGCGGCAACGCTGGCGGACATCACACCGGATATGGTGCGTTTGCCTCGGTGAGCCATTTCTCGCAATAGATAACGAAAACCGCTGGAAACAGGGATTTGCTCCCGTTTCCAGCGGTTTTTTTGACTTTTATCTGATTACATAGTTCTCAGATAAAG
>MSHH01000031.1:242-8719 GCA_001941075.1 Oscillospiraceae bacterium Zagget6
TGACGGCAATGGCCAATTCCTCTTTAGCGCAAATGCAGGGAGCTATGGCCCTTTTGGGCCATGCGAGTCGCAAAGGGGAGGAGGACCGCCGCCTTTAGGCGGTGGCGGAGGGGTTTCTAGCGCATGGCTGGGTAAAAACGCTGACCAAACCGCAAGCACTATCCAAGCTAACAGCTAACGGCTAATAGCTAACAGCTCATTGCACATTGCACATTGCTAATTGCCAATTCTTTTCCGCAGCAGCTCCAAATCCGCCAGATTCAGCGCCATAGCCGCCGCCGCCGTCCCAAAGGCCAGCTTGTTGGTCAGGGTAGGGGAGCGGACCGTCAGCACCGCCACGGCGAACATCAGCGCCGTGGAGACCACGCTGCGGAAAATCGCCGTCACCACCTGAGCGATGGAGACCGGCTCCCCCTTCACCGTCAGGGCGATGAGAATGGCCTGCACTCCTGCCCACAAAATGGCGACGATGGCGGCCCAAATCACCCGCTGGATCCAGTTGAGAGCCACCGTCAGCAGCGCCGCCAGCTCCGCCAGCAGCACCACAAACAGAAACCCCTCCGGCACCCACGTCAGCGGCCCCAGCAGCCGCTTTTTCTCTTGTTTGTTTTCATCCATGGCGTTTACTCCACGATAATGTCGGTTTTTCGCACCTTTGCCCAGTCGAAGTCCCGCACCAGCTCCCCGGCGGAGATGGACGCGGGCCGATCAATCAGCCCCGCCCAGCAAGCCAGCCGCCCCACTACGTCCTCCGGGCGGACGCCGCTGGCGCGAACGGCCCCCAGGTCCAAATCCCGCTGCCGCTTGGAGAGGCGGTGGCCGTCCTGCCCGTAGAGCAGGGGGACGTGAAAATAGTCCGGCTGGGGGAACTCCAGCTGACGCTGGAGCCAGATTTGCCGGGGCGTGGAATCCAATAAATCTTCCCCCCGTACCACCTGAGTGACCCCCATCAGGGCGTCGTCCACCACCACCGCCAACTGGTAGGCGAAAACTCCATCGCTACGGCGGAGGATGAAGTCGCCACACTCACGGGCCAGGTTCTGGGTCTGGAGTCCCATGACTCCGTCGGTGAAGCAGACGATTTCCTCCGGTACCCGGACACGGACGGCGGGCTTGCGGGTTTTGGCCCGCTCCGCCTGCTGCGCTGGCGTCAGGTCCCGGCACGCGCCGCTGTAGAGGGGGGTGCCGTCGCTGCAGTGGGGCGCGGAGGCCGCGTGAAGCTGGTTCCGGCTGCAAAAACAGGGATAGAGCAGCCCCTTTGCCCGGAGCTGCTCCAGATAAGTTGTGTAAATCTCGCTCCGGTGGCTCTGGTAATACCCTTCGCCGCCCTGACTGCCGCCCATGTCCCAGTCCAGGCCCAGCCAGCGAAGGTCCTCCTCCACCTGGGCGCAGTAGGCCGGTTTGCACCGGGCGGGGTCCAGGTCCTCCAGCCGGAGGACCATCTCACCCCCCGCATGGCGGACGGAGAGCCAGGCCAGCAGCGCGGAAAAGGCGTTGCCCAGGTGCATCCGCCCGCTGGGGCTGGGGGCGAACCGCCCCCGGAGCTGTGTGTTCTGTGTCATAGTTGATAACAATTCGTATTTTTAGGCCGGAATATAACAAATTTAGCTGTTCCCATTCCTTTGCTTCGAGATGAACCCCAGCATTTAACGAACTACCATTCCATAACTGACCACCCCTCTTGCCTCCCCTGAAAGGGGAGGTGGCACGGCGTAGGCCGTGACGGAGGGGTTTCCGGTCAGAATAATGAGCAAGGTCGATTCAAAGGAATAACAAAGAAAAACGCTTACCGGTGTCCGCCGCGACTGCCGCCGCCGCCACCGAAGCCGCCTCCGCCGTGGCTGCCGCCACCGCCGCCGAAGCCGCCGCCACCGTGACTGCCTCCGCCGCCAAATCCGCCGCCGGAACGGGGCCGGGGACCGCCGCCGCCAAATCCACCGCCGCCGGGACGGGGACCGCCAGCACCGGGGCCAGGGCCAAATCCGCCGCCGAACCCGCCGGGGCCGGGGCCAGGTCCGCCAGGCCCTCTGGGGGGCCGCCGCCACCGGTTCCGGTTCCAGAACAGCAGCGGGGTGAACATCACCGGGGGCCGGTCCATATACCCATACTGGCGATACCAGCGGTTGTACCGGATGCGGTCAATGGCGTGGAGGATAACCAACACCATAACGATTAAAAAGAGGATACTCATGATCGCTTCACCTCCTGAATATTCGTCCTCGTAGCTGTAACCGTAGTTATAATAAGCGTCGTCCACCCAGCCGCCGGTCTCATCGGACGCTGTGGTGGAGGACTGGCCGTTTTTCCCGGCCAGATAGGTGTCCATGGCCTCCATCAGGGAGAGCACCGCCGTGTCATAATCCCCGCTGTAGAAGTAGGGGTCCACGTACTCGCTCAGGTAGGAGTCATAGTCAAAATCCGTGTAGTTGCTGCCGTAGAAGAGGTAGTCCGCCTGGTCGCCCACGTCCAGCACCAGCAGGAAGTCGTTGCCGTACAGCTCCCACTGGTCAAAGACCTCGCTGCCGAAGTCGGTGGCGTCCCAGCCCTTCATGCTGTCCACCGTCACCACCGCCACGTAAGCGGTGTAACTGGTGTCAAACCGGCTGTTGTAGTCCCGCACCTGGGTCTCCGTGTCGGAGGAGAGGACGTTGGCCTCGTCGCAGACCCAGTTGCCCACCTGCACGTCGGGCAGACTGGCGGGGGCCGTCGTCACCGAGTAGGCCAGACAGCCCACCACCACCAGGACGGTGATGACCACCGCCACAGAAAATTTTTTGAAAAATTTCATATGCTTCACCTGTTTGTTTGGGGTGCGGACGGCTTTTGCAGGGTCTTACGAACGGCTGACAGCTCAGGCGCGCAGCTCCAGCAGCTTCTGCCGCAGCTCGCCTTCGATCTTGCCCAGTTCCTTTTCGGCGTCGGCCCGCTTCTGCCGTCCCTCGTCCTGAATTTTCATGACCTCGTCCAGGGTGGAAATCAGGTCCTCGTTGGTCTTGCGCAGGGTCTCCAGGTCCACGATGCCCCGCTCCGACTCTCTCGCGGTGTTGATGGTGCCCATCTTGAGCATTTCGGAGTTCTTTTTCAGCAGCTCGTTGGTCATGTTGGTCACGGCGCTCTGGGCGGCGGTAGCCTGACGGGAGCGCTCCAGCCCCATGGAAATGACCATCTGGCTCTTCCACAGGGGGATGGTGTTCAGCAGCGAGGTGTCGATTTTTTCAATCATGGCGGCGTCGTTGTTTTGCAGCAGCCGGGTCTGGGGTCCCATTTGCAGGGAGATCATCCGGGTCAGCTCCAGGTCGCCGATCTTCTTCTCGAACCGCTGGACCATGTTGGCATAGTCGTTGTACGCCTCCGCGTCCTCCTGGGTGCCGCTCTGGACGGCCTTTTCGTGGAGCTGCTGGAGGTCCTCCGCCTTGACCTTGGCCAGCTTCTTTTTGCCGGCCACGATATACATGGTCAGCTCTTTATAATACTGCTGGTTCAGGTCGTACATCTGGTCCAGCATGGCCACGTCCTTCATCAGGTTCAGCTTGTGCTGCTCCAAAATCTCACAGATTTTGTCCACGTTGGCCTCGGCCTTGGCGTTCTGCGCCCGGACCTCGTCGGCCTTGACCTTGGCCCGGCCAAAGAGTCCCTTTTTCTTCTGGGGTTCCCCGCTGGGGTCGTAGTTTTTCAGCTCCACCACCAGGCTGGAGAGGCTGTCGCCGATGTCGCCCAGATCCTTGGTGCGCACCTGGTTCAGGGCATTCTCGGAGAAGGCGGCGATGTTTTTCTGGGCCGCCACGCCGTACTGCATCACCTGGGTGGCGTCAGTGATGTCGATTTTTTCCACAAACTCGTTGACGGCTTTTTTCTCCGCCTCGGAGAGCATGGAGTCATCTACCACCACAGGCTCCGCCTCTTTTTTAGGGGCCGCCGCAGGCTCGGCGTTCGTGGTCAGCGTGGGGGCGGCAGGGGCCTGAACAGCCTGGGCAGCGTCCTCCTCCGGGGTCAGGGTCAGGCTGGGGATGGTGTATTCGCTCATGGTCGGTTCCTCCGTTTTTCTCAAGTCTCAAATAAGAAGTAAATCAAGCTATTTTTGTTGCATCTGCCGCATCAATGCCAGCGGGAAACCCCTCCACCATGCTTCGCATGGTCCGCAGCGCGGCGTAAGCCGCGACGGAGGGGTTTTAACGCAACGATGAATCAACAGGATTCCTCATTTTGGCTCAAAAGTTCTCAAAGCACCTGTAGTCTGTTACATGCCGCTGCCGGACAGCCCCTGCTGCTGCATCATCTGCTCCAGCACGGTGATCTCCGCAGAGATGTCCATGGCCGTGTCAGAAAACAGGGCGTCCAGCTGCTTGTCGAAAGCCACACAAATGGTGTCCAGCATCCCTTCAATCTTGCGCTTGGCGCTGTCGATGTTCGCGCCGGAGACGCCCAGGTTGTCCATCCGGTCATACTCGTTCAGCAGCTTGATGGTGGTGGGCAGGTAGTAGTTCAAAAAGGTGCGCACCTGGCTCTTTTTCTCCGGCTTCTCCAGAATGTAGTCGAAAATCTTCCGGGTGGTGGCCTCGATGTGGTCGATCTGGCGGCTGATGCCGGGGTCAGCGATGTTGTCGTTCAGGCGGCGAATTTCGCTGATGGCCCGGTCCCGCTCTTTTTTCAGGGCGGCCAGCTCCGGGTCGGCAGGTTCCGGCTCCGGCACCTCGACCTCTTCCACCGTGTCCGGCCAAATCCTCCGCCCCACCAGAAAGGCTGCCACGGAGAGCACCGCCAGCACCAGGTAGCCGCCTATGCTGTGGACGCCCACCAGGAAGGTCCCGATGAGCCACACCACCGCAATGGCGTACACCGGCGCGGCGTTCCGGGTCGTTACTGTTTTTTTCATGCTGTTCACCTCTGGATGGTAGCAATTTCACCAAAAATGGACCGGAATTTCTCCACTATCATTGTACCTCTTTTCAACCTGTGCTGTCAAGGCAAGAAACCCTTCTATTTGGGAACTTTTTGTAAACCTTAGGGGCGGTTTTTGTCCAAATTGTTTCACGCATAGCGATTCAGTACCCGCCGCACCGAGCTGAGGTAGGAGCTGCCGAACAGGTTCAGGTGGTTGAGCAGGTGGTAGAGGTTGTAGAGGTCCCGTCGGCCCTGATACCCCTTATCAATGGGGTTGACCTCCCGGTAGGCGTCGTAGAAGGCGGCGGGGTTCCGGCCAAACAGCTCGGTCATGGCGAGCTCTGCCTCGTAGTGGCCCACGTAGGCCGCCGGGTCGAAGATCCACGCCTTGCCGTCCGGCCCGCAGGAGGCGTTGCCGCTCCACAGGTCCCCGTGAATGAGCGAGGGAAACTCCGGCTCCGGCAGATAGTCGTCCAGCCGGTCCAGCAGCCGCTCGCACTGGCCCCGCATCCCCGCGTCCAGGCTCCGCTCCGCCATCTGAATTTGAGGGCGCAGGCGGCAGTCCCGGAAGAACGCCACCCAGCTGGCCTTGGGGGTGTTCCACTGGCGGGTGGCCCCGATGAAGTTGTCCTCCCGGAAGCCGAAAGGCAGCGCCTCATCCTCCGAAGCCAGCCCCGCCGTCTCCGCCCGGTGGAGCAGGGCCAGCTCCCGCCCGAAGGTCTCCCAGTAGTCCCGGCGCTGGGGCGCGGCCTCCAGGTAGTCCATCAGCAGGAAGGCGATGCCCTTCGGCTCGTCCACGCCCACGGCCAGAGGGCGCGGTACCCCGATGACGCCGGGGCGGGCCAGCGCCAGCAGCCCCGCCTCCTCCGCCTGGAAAAAGGCGACGTTTTTCACGCCGTTGCACTTCAAAAAGACATTTGTGCCGTCCGTCAGGGTCAGCCGATAGGAACGGTTGATGTCCCCGCCGTAGACCGGCTGGCGGCCTGCCACCTGGACGCTCTCGCCGAAAACGGCTGTGAGGGCGCTCTCTAAGGATGTATATTTCATGGGTCATTCCCCCTGTTTCGCGTTTTTTTCGCTTTAAAATGAATTATCCGAACGCGATGCCCGTCTGTGCGCCTGCGTTCGGATAAAGGTGGTCCGAGTGGGGCGACTTGAACGCCCGACCTCCTGCTCCCAAAGCAGGCGCGCTACCAACTGCGCAACACCCGGAAATTGAACGATGTTATTATACCCGATGGGACGGGATTTTTCAAGAGCTTTCTCACACTTTTCCCTGCTGAACCCCATTCAGCCGGATTTTTGCCGGAAAGCATACTTTTCTCTTGGTTTGGGAACACTTGACGGGTGGACCGTGGCCACAGGACCGCAGTCCTGCCAAACTATTTTTGGTCATCCCTTTGAACCAGCCTTATCTGTGATTCCAACGAAAACCCCTCCACCATGCTTCGCATGATCCCCCTCCCCTTTCAGGGGCGGCGAGGGGACATAGTGCTTACTGTTTGGTCAGCCTTTTTGCCCGGCATAGTACAAATTTTCCACAAAGAACGACACTTCGGCAACTGACCACCCCTCTTGCCTCCGCCGTCAAGCGGCACTTCCGGGGCTTTGCCCCTCCTTGCCCTGAAAGGGGAGGTGGCGCGGCGTATGCCGCGACGGAGGGGTTTCCAGCACACGGCTGATTCAAAAGGATAACCAATACCATAAAGCGGGGAGGACCCAGAGATGAGACAAAACGACGCGACAGAACAGGGAAAACAGACCGCCGGACAGTGGCTGCTGGACGGCGCCGTCTCCGCCGGGGCCGTCGCCCGTCAGGGCAGGGACGACCTGACCGCCCTCTGCGCCCTCTGCCGCAGGTTGGATACAGAGGGGGACGAATACCCCGCCGCCCAGCTCCTGCTGGACCAGCTTTGGCTGCTGCGCCGGGAGGGAGACGAGGCCGTGGCCAAGCTCCGGGGCCTGGGACGGCTCCCGGCGGTGCGGCTCCACGGGCGCTGTGCCCGGGTGGAACGGTTGGGGGAGTGCGTGACCAAAGAAGCCGGAGCGTGGACGGCTGACACCCTGCTGGCGTACCTCCGGGGTGTCCAGTCCGCCGCGCCGCTGTGGGAGAGCGAGCTGTGCGCCCTGTTCCCCTGCCTGGTTTTGGGGGTCGTCCGCCGGGTGCGGGAGAGCGCCGCCCACCTGGAGGAGGACGGCGCGATGGAGGAGCTGCAAGCGTCGTTCGCCGCCCTGGGGTTGTTCACCGGCAGGGATTTCTCTGATTTTCTGGAGGAACTGAGCCAAATCCACGCGGTTTTTGCCCAGGACGAGACGTACCTCCGCACCAGCCGACAGGGACGGCAGCGTTACCGGATCCGGCTGGCGCAGCTGGCCCACCGCGCCGGGAAGGACGAGGGCGCGTTTGCACAAACCTTGCTGGAACAGGCCCAGAAGGAGAGGCGTCACGTCGGGTTTTTGCTCTTTCCCCCGGCCAAGGAGGGCCGGTGGTATCCCTGCTTGCTGGGACTGCTGACGCTGGCGTTGTCCGTGTTCCTTGGCTGGTTCGGCGGGGCATGGTGGCTGGCGCTGGCGGCGCTGCTGCCGGTGTCGGAGCTGGCGAAAAAGAGCGTGGACTTCACCGCCCTGCACATGGTCAAACCCCGCCCGGTGTTCCGGCTGGATTTACAGGACGGCGTCCCGCCGGAGGGCAAGACCCTCTGTGTCATCTGCGCGGTGCTGACCGGGGACGATGCGGCGGAGGCCCTTTCCGCCCGGCTGGAGCAGTATTTTCTCGCCAACCGCTCCGCCGGGGTGCAGGTGAACTATGGCCTGCTGGCCGACCTGCCCGACAGCCGCTTTCCCCAGGGGGTGGGCGGCGAGGCCCGGCTCCAGAGGGCCAAACGGCAGATCGACCGGCTGAATGACCTTTACGGAGGGCGGTTTTACCTGTTCACCCGGGAACAGACCTATGTGCAGCGGGACAACTGCTATCGGGGTTGGGAGCGCAAGCGGGGGGCGCTGCTGGCGCTGCTGGCCCTGCTGCGGGGCAAATCCACCCCACTGGAGGTGCGCGCCGGGGACCGGGCGGGGCTGCAAAACACCGCGTACCTGCTGACCCTGGACAGCGATACCCGGCTGGGGCCGGACGGGGTGCGGCGGCTGACTGGGGCCATGCTCCACCCCCTGAACCGTCCCGTGGTGGACGAAAAGCGAAACATCGTCGTCCGGGGCTACGGGCTGCTCCAGCCCCGGTTGACCACCGACCTGGAGGACGCCAACGCCACCCCCTTCGCCGCCCTGTTCTGCGGCGGCAGCGGCAGCGACCCCTACACGGCGGGGGCGGCGAACCTGTACCACGACCTCTTTGACCGGGCCAGCTACTGCGGCAAGGGGATTTTGGACGTGGCGGCAGCGGAGCGGTGCTTGACCGGGCGGTTCCCGGAAAACCGCATTCTCTCCCACGACCTGCTGGAGGGCTGCGTCCTCCGGGCGGGCTTCTGCGGGGAGGTGGAGCTGGCCGACGGCTTCCCGCCCACGGCGGAGGGCTATTTTCGCCGCCAGCACCGTTGGGTGCGGGGAGACTGGCAGGCCGCCCGCTGGCTGGCTGGCCGGGT
>MSHH01000032.1 GCA_001941075.1 Oscillospiraceae bacterium Zagget6
CCCAGAACGGGTCGCCGCCCTTGCCGTCGCCCTTCGTGTTGGTGATGAGGGTGGTAACGAGCTTCAAGATGTCCTTTTCGCTGTGGATATAGGCGAAGGGGTTGTAGTGCATGGACTTCTTGAAGTTGATGGTGTTAAAAATTTTCAGGCGGTACCCATGCTTCAACAAGGCGTTTCCGCACTCGACGACAATACTGCCCTTCGGGTCTGTGACCACGAATGAGACGGGGTGGGCCTTGCTGTTACACTGCAACAGGTTGGGCTTGATGAAGAACCTCGTTTTGCCAGACCCGGAGCCGCCCACCACCAGCACGTTTTTGTTCCGGGCGTTGGCCGGATTCTTGGGCCGGTTAGACATCATCAGGCCCTCCGTCCGGGTGAGGATGATGTTGTCCTCGAACTTCGGAGCCATGAACGGCTCGATGTCTTTCGCATTCCCCCACCGAGCGGAGCCGTATTCCCTGTTGTGACGGTACTTTTTGGCGCTCTTACCCTTCAAATACACAGCCAGCCGGAGTGCGGCCCCGCACAACAGGCCAATGAGCAGGTCAAAAGGGTGAAGGCTGGGTAGGGGATTTCCGAACGATTGAGGGATGGTGTACATCAGGCTCATAATGCGTTCCCCGGAGGTTTCCCCAACAGACAGCCGCCACGCCTCGCCCAAATTGGTTGCCACCAATCCAACCAGGATATAGGGCAGGTACAGTGCCAGCAGCTTTGTCATCTTTTTGCTCATAGCGCACGCTCCTGGCTCTTTTCCCGCACCTTTTTGGGCGTGGGAACCACTATCTCCGCCAGTTTGGTCAGGGCCTTTCTGACGCTGGGCCGATCCTTGTTGAATGTCTCCTGGGCGGCATATTCCTTGTAGGCCGCAGTCAGCGCCGCCTCGTCACGGGCCTTGAAGAACACCGTGTAGCGGGGCGGGTCAACGGAGCCGTCTTTGCGGATGGCGAAGTCCACGCCGTACTTTTTCGCCACCCGTTCAAAGCCTTTCAGCTCCGTTTGGGCGATAGGAATACTGGAAACGCCTTGATTCTGCCCGATCAGCTCCTGTACTGTCTGCTTTCCGTGGGGGACTTCGTCTTTTGCCGCCGCCTTTTTCGCCTTGCTTTTGGCGCAGTGGTTCAGGAACATCCGAAGCCCCTTCATAATGGTTCTAGCAGTCAGCTTGGTGGTGGTGATCGCCAGATTGACCGTTCTATTTGTGACTTCTTCCTGCATTACTCATCATCTCCCTCCGGGGCAGAAGAAAAGCTGTCACAGTGCATCGCGGTCCGGCTGTGGTCGCTTCACGGCCTCCGCCGCCTTGTCCTTTGCTGCACTTTTCACCGTTTCATCGTCGATGGGCAGCGCAAACAGCCCGCGACCCATCTTCACAAACAGTTCCGGGGTGTGGAACAGCTTCTCGAACTTCTCCATCTGCTCCGGGGACAGGGACCCGAAGTCGTCCTTTGTCAGACCCACCACCAGAAAGTCTCCGGCAATGATGTCGTACATCTGGCCGTCCTCGTCCCGGAGCGCCCGGTTCAGCGGTAGGCCCGTGAGCTTCGCCTCCTCGTTGCAAACCAGCCCCACCGGGTCGTCGTAGGGGTACACGACTTGAATATCGCCGCCCACCGCCGTCTGCATAGCCTCCAGCTCGGTGCTGATTTGGAATGGCTGGGGGAACTCCCCCGGCTTCACCAGAAGCACGTCGATTTGATTGCCCTCACGGGCAGACTCACGACCCTCGCTGGTCTGGAAAGCGACCTGGGTGAAGTTGTCCGCATCCAGCACATATTCAGAGTTGTAATACCCCTGCCGGACCTTTTCCTCGGCCTCTTCCCTGGAGGCGGCGGTCACGGAGACGGTTTTCTCCAGCGTCTCCGTGATGGTCACGTCATACTCTTTCATGCCGCCCCTTTCTCACAGCGGCAGCGCCCGAACCGGCTGGCTGCCGCAGAAAACGGTCTTGCACTGGGTCTCCAGAATGTGCCGCACCTGGCGCAGCTCCTTCTGGTCCAGAGACACCGCCGCGCTGCCCAGCGCGTCGAACACCACTGCCGTTCCGGTCAGGTACTGCCTGTCCGCAGCGGTGTGAATCGCATCCGGCTTGCAGGCCAGCATCAGGTTCAGGTACGGGAACCGGGCGACCACTTCATCGCCCTCGAATACGTCCAGCACCTCCCGGCTGTCCTCGGCGGTCATGGCGGTGGCCCCGCACGTCGGGTCAATGACCATCACCAGGTCGTAGGGGGTGAAGGTGGTGCCGTTCAGGAACAGGAAATCTTCCGGCTCGTCCTCCATGGCGTCCTTTAGCGCGGGAGCCGGTTCGCCCGGCTCCTCATCGGGCAGCTCCTCCAGCAGTTCGGTCAGTTCCTCCAGCATTTTTTCAAAGATGCGCAGCTCCGTCGCGCTGCCGTCCCCGGCCTTGCAGTTGACGTTGATGGTCACTTCGCCGGGAAAATACACGTTCAGTTTCATAAACAAAGCCCTCCTTTTTGCTCGTAGGAAACAAAAAAGCGGCCATTCAGTTGCCGTTTGGCACCTCAATGGCCGCAGTTCGTTTCCAGTCTTTTGTTTGCATCGCCGTTACTCCAGAAGCAGCACCGGGATCTTCTGCCCGTCCACGCAGAGCAGCGTGCTGTGTTTTCTGGCGTAGCCCATGACTCGGCAGATGTCCCTGCCGGTCAGGGACCAGCGGTTGCCGTCCTCGTCCTCCCGGCAGACCGCCGCCTGCCCGACGAGGTACAACCGGCCTCTCAGCCGCACCACTTGGTCGGGCCGATAGTACAGCGCCAGCCCCTCCACCACAAAATCCTCGATACACTTGAACGGCTCGCAGGGACTGGGCAGCAGAGTACAGGCTTCCTCACGGGTCAGCGCCTGCATTCCCGTGCTGGGGTCAAGCACCAAAACCACCTGCTCATTGCGCTCCGGGTTGCTATTCACCTGAGTAAACAACAGGTTCAGGTCCCCTTTTACCTCAAAAATCATACGTTTCCACCTCCTTCATGTCGATTTACGAGAAAAGCGTGAGCTGCCCTTATCGGGTCTGCTCACGCTTGCGCCGTTTTTGCCACTGTTCCAGCAGCTTGATGATGGTCTCCTCCATCTGCCGGTTGGTGTAACTCTTGGGGAAATACTTCCGCAGGGAATCCGCCTGAAAAATCACCCGGTCAGTTGGTTCTTTTTTGACCTCGTTCATGATTTCGCACATGGAGTCCAGCGTTGCGGTTCCCTCCTGGCTTTGCTTTTTCAGCCGCTGGGCCTGGGAGAGGGAAGGGGTAGCCTGGGCGTAATCCATCGCCTCCAGAAGCTGAGACTGTTCCTCTCTGGAGAGATAGGAAAGTTCTACAGCCGGGTTAAAGGCTATCTTTTTCTCATCCACCATGTTCATCAGCTCCGGGATAAGGTTGGTCAGACGTATATAACGCTGAATTTGATTGCGGCTTTCACCCAATTCTTTTGCCATTAGCTGATCCGTTCTTAACTTTGTCCCAACTTGGGACGAAGTTAAATCTGTCCTAGCTCCCTGGTGCTTCATGGCGTCCAACTTCATTTTGTACGCCCACGCCCGTTCGCTGGGGAGAATGGTCTCTCGCTGGAGATTGCTGTCAATCATTGCGATGATTGCTTCATCGTCGTCCATCTCCCGGACGATGACAGGCAGCGTTTCCAACCCCACCAGCTCCGCCGCGTGGCAGCGCCGGTGGCCGGAGATGATCTCATAACCCCCGTCCGGGTCAGGCCGGGCCAGCAGCGGGGAAATGACCCCAAACTGGGAAATGCTCTCCACCGTCCGGGTCATGGCTTCATCGTCCACCACACGGAAGGGGTGTCCCTCGAAGGGGTGCAGTTCCGTGATTGGTATCTGCTGAACCTGCTCCTGTGTGGGTGTGTCTTTGTTTTCGACATCATTCGACAAAATTCGTCACCTCCATTCCTGCATGAATTTTGGGGGAACTCGAATCAGCACATGGGAACCACCTCCTTACCCGCCATAGAGCAGGTCTTTGACCAGCGCCTGCTTGTCCCGCCCGATCTCCGTGCGCCGGTCTGTCCCACGCACCTGCACGGGCGTACACAGCTCCAGCACCCGGCTGTAGATACGGGCATGAGCAACATCTGCGGCGTTGCGGATCTGGCTGATGGTCAGATTGGTGGTGATGATGAGGGGCTTCTTCGATTTGTAGCGCTCGTCGATGACCGCATAGACCTGTTCCAGCGCATACTCGGTGTTGCGCTCGATGCCCAGGTCGTCGATGATAAGCAGCTCAAAGGATGAAAAAGAAGCGATATACTTATACCGCTCCTCAGAGTACATCCCGCCCATCTGATTCAATATTTTCGAGAAGTTTGTCATCAGCACAGGCACCCCGGTCTCCAGCAGGGCGTTGGCAATGCAGGCAGCTGTAAATGATTTTCCTGTTCCAACATCGCCCCAGAGCAGGAGACCGAGGTTGTTCTTTTTGACCTCCGGCCAACTGTCCACATACCGCCTTGCCATCTGGATGCTGGGGCTGTCCGCTGCCTTCTCAAACGTCCAGTCATACAAGGCTCGTTCCTGAATGCCATTGGCTTTCAGGCTGTAGATATGATTCCTGCGGTTCATCTCCGCCAGCTCACGCTCGTATTTGTCCAGTTCCTCTTTGGCGCAGCTACACATACAGGAGACAATGCTCTGTCTGCCTGCAATCTCCACCCGGCACTGAGTGGGCGTATGGCATTTCTTGCAGTAAAAAAGACCGTCCTCTCCGACATACTCCTCATCGGAAGGCTCGGCCTTCGTGTTCCAGTCAAAGAGGGAAGATAACAGCTCGTTCATAGGCTTTCTCCCTCCTCGCATCTGTAGTTGTCGTGGCTGTAGGTTCCTGCTGTTCCTGGATTAGAGGCCGCTTGTCGCCGTTCACGCCTTGCCCAACTCCGAATGGTCGCCAGGTGGCTCTTGTATGACTTCCCGGTGGAGGCCATATACTCAGACAGGCGCTCGATCCGCCGCTGGTAGTCCTGGGGGAACTCAGCCTGCAAAGAAGAAAGCTCAGAATCTGACAGAAGGACATTGCCGTACTCCCCATACTGGTGACGAGGCTCTTTCTCCTTCTTTCTTTTATTTGAGTCAGTATTTATTTCTTCTTTACTTAATTGTTCTTTATTTAATTGTGGCGGGTTTTCCGGACGCGGTTTTCCCGCATCCGGTTTTCCCGCATCCGGTTTTCCCGCATCCGGGTTATCCGTGTCCGGTTTTACCGTGTCCGGATTTCCCGCACACGGTTTTTCCGTACACGGTTCACGGGGCATTTCATAGATCACATACTCAATGCCGCCCATCTTGCCATCGTCCCTGCGGAGCTGATGCCGCTCCAGATAGCCATACTGTTCTAACTCCTGCAAGATTTTGACGATGCTGTCTTTGCCCTCCGTGCAGATGGCAACCAGGCCCCGGACGCTGTAGTCCCAGGTCTCCGGCAGGCTCAGACAGAGGGCACGGAAATCAATTTTGAGAAA
>MSHH01000033.1:0-11008 GCA_001941075.1 Oscillospiraceae bacterium Zagget6
GTGGTCAGTATCTATCTCATTTTCTACATTCGTGATTTTGACATCTTCCAAATTGAGAATCTCTGTAGTATAATCTTTGTTGGGCATAGAGGATCTTCCTTTCTATTCGGTAGGGGTACCATACAATAGTAACGAATTTTTTCTCTATGCTCAACCTTTTTTTGTGAATTTGGGGCCAGGTGCTTTACCTGATCCCAACATTTATTATAGAACCTAATTACTGGTCACTTTGCTTGCCGGAAGGTCATCTCGTGGCGCTTTGGCCCGGTGGAGACCATGGTAATGGGCGCGTCGATTTGGCTCTCCAGGAAGTCTACGTACTTCTTGGCGTTCTCCGGCAGGGCGTCATAGTCGGTGATGCCCCGGATGTCGCACTTCCAGCCGGGGAGAACGGTGAACACCGGCTTGGCCCGCTCCAGCACGCCGGGGACGGGGAAGGTGGTGGTCACCTGGCCGTCGATCTCGTAGCCGGTGACCACAGGGATCTCGTCCAGGTAGCTGAGCACGTCCAAACAGGTCAGGGCCACCTGGGTCGCGCCCTGCACCATGCAGCCGTACTTGGTGGCCACGGCGTCGAACCAACCCACCCGGCGGGGCCGCCCGGTGGTGGCGCCGAACTCGCCCTTGTCGCCGCCGCGCCGACGCAGCTCGTCGCCCGCGTCGCCCAGCAGCTCGGAGACGAACGGCTCGGTCTTGGCCCCCACACAGGAGGAATAGGCTTTGGTGACGGCGATGACGTCCTCAATGGAGGTGGGCGGCACACAGGCCCCCACGCAGCCGAAGCCCGCCAGAGTGTGGGAGGAGGTGGTCATAGGGAAGATGCCCAGGTCGGGGTCCTTCATGGAGCCCAACTGCCCCTCCAGCAGGATGGACTTGCCCTCCCGCAGCGCCTGATGGACGAAGGTGACCGCGTCCCCCACGTAGGGGCGCACCAGCTCCCGGTACTCCATCAGCTGGTCGAACAGCTCGTCGGCGTTCAGGGTGGGCTTGTGGTAGAGGTACTGGAACATGACGTTCTTCCGCTCCACGGCGGCGTCCAGTCGCTGGCGCAGCCGCTCCTCGTCGAACAGGTCGCAGACCTGGATGCCGGTCTTGGCGTATTTGTCGGAATAGAAGGGGGCGATGCCGGACTTGGTGGAGCCAAAGGCTTTGCCGCCCAGCCGCTCCTCCTCATAGGCGTCCTGCAAAATATGGTAGGGCATCAGCAGCTGCGCCCGCTCGGAGACGATCAGGTTGGGAGCGGGGACGCCCTGGGCGGTGATGTCCTTCAGCTCGTTCACCAGCCGCTGGATGTCCAGCGCCACGCCGTTGCCAATGATATTGGTGACGTGGGGATAGAAGGAGCCGGAGGGGAGGATGTGCAGCGCAAACCGGCCATACTCGTTGATGATGGTGTGGCCCGCGTTGGCGCCGCCCTGGAAGCGGATGACCACATCAGACTCTTCGGCCAGCATATCGGTAATTTTTCCTTTGCCCTCGTCGCCCCAGTTTGCGCCTACGATTGCTTTTACCATAGTGAAAATTCTCCTTTTGCGCCCCGGCGGAGCCAAAGCGCCCATGATCCGCCCAGGACCGGCGCGCAGAGCAATCCCTCTGCCACAGGCCGCCTGGCGGTAGCTCGTCCCGCTACGCCGCGATGACAGCAGGTGTCAGAACAAAGCACGACTCTATTATACGGAAAAAGAACCCTGATTGCAAGGGTGTACAGGGAATTTGTCAGAACAACAGGGACAAAAAGCGCAAAAAAGTTGCGTCTGCCGCCGCAGCTCAGGTTTTATCACCCGCCAGCCAGCGGGGAGCCTCCCGGAGCCACTGAGTCAGCTCCTCCTGGGCCTGTTGCAGCCAGACCCGCCGGGGCGCGTCCTCCGGCTTGGCGGAGCGCTCCAGCCCCTGGAGCAGCTTTTCATTTTTGTCCACCAGGGCGCGGAGAGCCTCCAGCCGTTCCGGTTCCCGCACCCAATGGGCGGGCTGTCCCGCCAGCTCCTCCGCCGGGGAGAGGGGAGCCTCCTGACCGCCCTCGGCCAGCAGCAGAGCGTACCACCTGGCCCCTTCCCAGACCACCCGCTCCCGGCGGACGGCGTAACCATGCCCCGCCAGCCAGCGGCGCAACTCCGGCTGGGAGCGCTGGGGCTGCAAAATCAGCCGAACGCCCTGTTTGGTCCAGGGCGCGGCCTCCAGAATGTGCAAAATCATCTCGCCGCCCATACCGCAGATGGTCACAGCGTCGGCCTCGCCGGGGGCAACGCCCACCAGACCGGGGCAGAGCCGCAGCTCCACCCGCTCCTCCAGCCCGTACCGCCGAACCGTGTTTTCCGCCCGGCTCAGGGGGCCAGGGCGGATGTCGGAGGCGATGGCCCGGCTGATTTTTTCCTCCAGCAGCAGCGCGGCGGGGAGGTGGGCGTGGTCGGTCCCCACGTCGCAGAGGCGCGCCCCCTCCGGCACCCAGTCGGCGGCGGCCCGGAGCCGGGGCGTCAGTTGTATCGTCTGTTTCATGTTTCCCCTGTCTGTAAATGGAAAAGTCCCGGAAGCGCAGCCGCGTTCCGGGACCTGACCGGGTCGGAAAACTTACTCTTTCAGCGCCAAATGGCTGTAGATCTCGTCCAGCAGGGTGTCGCAGTCGATCCCGTGGACATAGCAGGCTTCCTCGATGGTCTCGCCCTGAGAGGCGGGGCAATACAGGCAGTGCATCCCGGCGGCCATGAAGATGGGAGCGGTGTCCGGCGCAATGGCGAGGACCTCACCAATGATGGTGTCTTTTGTAATTTCAGGCATAGTAACACCTCCAAATCGTACTATAGCCCTATTATACCCGGCCCCGCAAGACTTTTCAATATCCAAATTGTGAAATTATCACGCCGCCGCAAAAATTCCTGTTCCAAGCCGTTCCATCCCCTTGCCTTTTGGAGCTGGGAACGGTATAATGCACAGTGTATTAAGAGAAAAACGGCGAAACGCCGAAGAAGGCGGAACAACCATGAAAATCATCATTGTAGGCTGCGGCAAGGTGGGGTACACCCTGGCCGATACCCTCAGCGGCGAAAACCACGATGTAACGGTCATCGACAACAATCAGGAGAAGCTGGACCGGCTGGCCAACGAGTTGGACGTGGCGGCGGTGGCGGGCAACGGGGCCAGCTACCGGGTCCTCCAGGAGGCTGGGGTGGAGGACTGCGAGGTGCTCATCGCCGCCACCAGCCAGGACGAGGTCAATATGCTCTGCTGCCTGATCGCCCGGAAAGCGGGCCAGTGCAAAACCATCGCCCGTGTGCGGGACCCCAACTATTATTCCGAGATCGGCTTCATTCAGGAGGAGCTGGGCCTCTCCCTGGCCATCAACCCGGAGCTGAACGCGGCCGTGGCCTGTTACCAGCTGGTGCGCGCCCCCTTCGCCATGGAGATGGACACCTTCGCCAGCGGCAAGGTGGAGATGATCACCTTCGACCTGCCCGACAACTCCCCGTGGATCGGCAAGAGCCTGATGGAGATCACCCAGTCCAGCCGGAACCCCCTGCTGATTGCCATCGTCACCCGGCGGCACAAGGCCATCATCCCCAACGGCAGCACCGTCATGGAGCGGGGGGACCGCCTTTCCCTGATGCTGGACACCCAGTATCTTCGGGCCACGCTGGAGAGCATCGGCGTGCGGGTGCGGCCCATCCGCACGGTGGTCATCGCCGGAGGCGGCAACGTGGGCTATTATCTGGCAAAGCGCCTGTGCGAGACGACCCGGCTGAAAATCACCATCATCGAACCGAACCGGGCCAGGTGCGATACGCTCAACGACCTGCTGCCCAAGGTCAACGTCATTTACGGCGACCCGTGCAGTGAAAGTCTGCTGATGGAGGAGGGCATCGATGAGGCCGATGCCTTCTGCTCCCTGTTGGGCAACGACTCGGAGAACATCATGCTGAGCCTGTTTGTCAGCAAGGTCTCCAACGCCAAGGTCATCACCCGCATCAACAAGATGTCCATGAGCGGCGTCATCAACGAGCTGCCCCTGGGGGCCATCGTCTCCCCCAAGGCGCTGACGGCGGAGCACATCCTCCGCTATGTGCGGGCCATGGGCAACTCCGCCGGGTCCAGCAGCATGGAGGCGGTCTACCGCCTTGCCAGCGACCAGGTGGAGGCGCTCTCCTTCACAGTGGAGAGCGCTTCGGCGGCCACCGGGCGGCGGCTGATGGACCTGCACACCCGCAGCGGGATATTGGTCTGTGCCGCCATCCGGGATGGGAAGGCCACCATCCCCTCCGGCCAGGATATGATTTTGCCGGGGGATCAGGTGGTCATCGTCACCACCCGGCGGGGGATCTGCGACGTGACGGACATCCTGAGCAGAGGCGCCGGCGGCGGGGGCGGAACTGCGTCCCGGCGGCAAAGATAAATGATTACTGGACATTCCTTTGAATCAGCAACCTCTTTAATGGCTAGTGGTTAGTAAACAGTGCTTCATAGTACACCTATTTTCAAAGAACTGGCTTCCCGCAACTGACCACCCCCCCTTGCCTCCCCTGAAAGGGGAGGAGGGCCGCCGCCGCAGGCGGTGGCGGTGGGGTTCCTGGCACGTGGCTGAGCAAAAGGGGGAGTCAAAACAGTTTTAAGGGCAGGACTTGAACTATTTATGAACTATCGGAGTATTATCAACATACTGGGGTGGATCACCGGCATTGAGGGCGCTTTTATGCTGCTGCCCCTGCTGTGCGCCCTGGTGTACGGCGAGCGGACGGGCATTTTCTTCGCCCTGTGCGCGGCGGGGTGCTTCCTGGCCTGTCTGGGGCTGACCCGCGTCAAGCGGCGCAAGGACCGCTTTTACGCCAGAGAGGGCTATGTCACCGTGGCGCTGGCGTGGATCGTGATGTCCCTCATTGGCGCATTGCCCTTCACCCTCAGCGGGGAAATTCCCAACTATCTGGACGCGGTATTTGAGACGGTGTCCGGCTTCACCACCACCGGCGCCAGCATTTTGGATGACGTGGAGGCTCTGAGCCACTGTATGCTCTTCTGGCGGAGCTTCACCCACTGGGTAGGCGGCATGGGCGTGCTGGTCTTTGTGCTGGCCATTTTGCCCCTGGCGGGAGGCGGCTCCAGCTTCGCCCTGATGCAGGCGGAAAGCCCCGGCCCCTCGGTCTCCAAGCTGGTGCCCCACCTGAAAGCCACCGCCCGGAATCTCTACACCATCTACACCGGCCTGACGGTGACGCAAATCATTTTGATGTGCCTGGGCGGGATGCCCCTGTTCGACTCCCTGTGCATCGCCTTTGGCACAGCGGGCACCGGCGGCTTCGGCGTGCTGGCCGATTCCTGCGCCGCTTACAGCACCTACCTCCAGGTGGTCATCACCGTTTTTATGGTGTTGTTCGGCATCAACTTTGAGTTCTTTTTCCTCTGCACCCTCCGCCGGTTCCGGGAGGCCGGGAAGATGGAGGAGGTGCGGTGGTATCTGCTTATTTTCGTGGGCGCGACCCTGTTCGTGGGCTTGGACGTGTTCTTTAAGCAGGGGGGCGGCCTGCTCTACGACTTGCAGCAGAGCGCCTTCCAGGTGGCCAGCGTCATGACCACCACCGGCTTCTCCACCTGCGACTTCGACCAGTGGCCCATGTTCGCCAGGATGCTTTTGGTGACCATCATGTTCTCCGGGGCCTGCGCTGGCAGCACCGGCGGCGGCCTGAAGGTCAGCCGCATCCTGCTCTACGCCAAGGCCGGTATCCGGGAGGCCCGCGCCCTCATCCAGCCCCGACGGGTCAGCGCTGTGCGGCTCAACGGTAGCAGCGTGGAGCGCTCGGTCCTCCAGGGGGCCATGATGTTCCTGGCCTGCTACCTGGGCATTTACGTGGTCTCCATGTTGCTCCTGGCGCTGGACTGCGAGGACTTCACCACCTGCTTTACCGCCGTGGCCGCCACCATCAACAACATCGGCCCCGGTCTGGCCCAGGTGGGTCCGGCGTGCAACTACGGGTTCCTGTCCCCGCTGTCCAAGCTGACGCTGATCTTCGATATGCTGGCGGGGCGGCTGGAGGTGTTCCCCATGCTGATTTTGCTGTTCCCATCCACCTGGAAGAGGAAATGAGCAATTTGCAATTAGCAATGTGCAATGACGCAAAACCAGCCGTTTCTGCGTTGAATCGCGCATGGAAGAACGCAGGAAAGCAATTTCTTCGCACAAGTGAGAAAAAGTATTACCCCCGGCGCTGCCGGGGGCTTTCTTTTGCCTGTTCAAGAAAAATTTACGCCGCGCCAAATTTTTTTGTGACAATCCGGCCCTCTGCCGCGTCTAATATACGAGATCTCAAAAAAAGCACAGCGAAAGGAGGCACCTGCCATGCCAGACCCACTGGCGCTGTTCCAGCAGTACCACGACGACGTGTTCCGGCTGGCCCTCAGCTACACCCGCTCGGTGCAGGACGCGGAGGACGTATGCCAGACCGTGTTTTTGAAGCTGCTGGAGCAGCCCACTCTGCTGCCGGGCCATGAAAAAGCCTGGCTGACCCAGGTGACGGTGAACCAGTGCCGGAGCCTGCTTCGCTCCTGGTGGCGGAGGAACACCGCCCCCTTGGACGAGACCCTCTCCTGCGACTTTGAGACGGAGGACCAGTCCAGCCTGTTCCACGCCGTAATGCAGCTGAAACCCAAATACCGGGTAGTCGTCTACCTCCACTACTACGAGGGGTATTCCACCCGGGAGATCGCCCAGCTGCTGCACATCAGCCGCACCGCTGTCACCACCCGTCTCCAGCGGGCACGGCAGGCGTTGGGGGAACAGATGAAGGAGGTATGACCATGCGGAATCGTTTTCGGAAAACCTTTGAGCAGGTGACGATGCCAGAGGACTGCGCTCAGCGCATCCAGGCCGACATCCTGTCTCGCACCCAACAACAGGAGGTACTTGTGATGAAACCCAAAAAGAAGCTTGTCTGCACACTGGCCGCTGTGGTGGCCGTGGTGCTGTCCCTGTCCCTGACCGCCTTCGCCGCCAACGAAGCCACCGACGGCGCGCTGCTGCGCCAGTTCACCATCTGGGTGAACGGCGAGGAATATACCGCCACTCTGACTGAGGACGGCGACTATACGCTGGAGACCAACGACTACACCATCGCCGGAAACTACGATGACGGCAGCATCGACATCGCCGCAGAGGGCGGCGACTTGGACGATGAGGAGACTGTCATCGTGGAATATTATGTTCCCATTGATGAGGAAGCGGACACCGATGCCTCCGGCGGATTTGAGACCGTGGAGGAGGGCGACAGCTCGGTGGGCTGACCGGTTTCCACAGGCTGAGGAAACCACAATGACAAAAGGGGCGGCAGATGCGTTCTGCCGCCTTTTTGTGGTTGGGTATACGCTTGCGAGTACCTTCTGCTCCACGTGAAAAAAATACCGGCGGCCTGCGGGTGAGCTGGCGTGTTTCTTTTTTCTGAGAAGCGCTTGACAATATGGGATAAAACCAATATAATGAGGATAGGATAAAACCCATAGAGAGAGGGAAACATGAACATAGAGTTTTACGAGCTGCCAGACGGCAGCAAACCGGCGATAGATTTTATACAGAGCCTTGACCCAAAGATGGAAGCTAAGATGCTCCATACAATCGACATGCTGGAGGAATACGGCGGAGCTCTCCGGGAACCGTACTCAAAGCCGCTCGGTGAAGGTATCTTTGAGTTACGGACGCAGGTAGGAAATAATATCTCACGGGTGTTGTATTTCTTCTTTGTCGGCAACAGCGCGGTTTTGACACATGGCTTCATCAAGAAAAGGCAGAAAACCCCGCCACGAGAAATTGAGCGGGCAAAACGCTATCGAAATGACTATGAAGCAAGGGAGGGCCGATAAAATGACCTATGAAGAATTTAAGCGGCAAGAACTCAGCAAGCCGGAGGTTCGGGCAGAGTATGAAGCCCAGCAGCCAGAATTTGATCTGATACAGGCCATGATTGAGGCCCGGCGGGAAACCGGCCTGACCCAAAAGGAACTGTCGGAGCGCACCGGTATTTCTCAGAGCGACATCAGCAAGCTGGAGCGGGGCAACGGCAACCCCTCTCTCCGCACTTTGCAGCGGCTGGCCGCCGGGCTGGGAAGGACCCTCAAAATTGAATTTGTGCCATAAGAAAAGCACCTGAACCGCAGTCGTTCAGGTGCTTTTTCAATGGTGATGGATTGTTTCAAAACTCCGTGTGCAGGTACAGATACAGCACCCCGCCCCACAGTCCGATGAGAATGGCGGGATACCCTGCGGCGCACAGCAGCCAGCCCCACTGGATGGGGTGCCCCAGCACCGCCCAGACCGCCAGGCAGACCCCGCCGCCGATGACGCCCCAAAGCAGGGTGTTCAGTGCCAGAAAGAGCTTGCAGCCCAGCAGACTGAGACCCTCCGCAGCGGATTTTGTGTTTTCCCGTTTTCCCGTCCGCAGCAGCCAGTTCAGCAGCTGCCGGGCGATTCCGATTTGCATTGTCATCGTATTGTCACCTCTCACTCTTTTTCCGATGGTATCTCCGGGGGTTTGGCGCTGATTTGCAGCAGGGTTATCTCTGGCTGGGTTCCGCCCCAAACGTTTCCCCGTCCAGCTGTTCGGGGTGAACGCCCAGGATGGAGAACTCCACCCACTCCGCGATGTTGGTGGCGTGGTCGCCGATGCGCTCCAGGTACTTGGCGATCATCAGGAAGTCCAGCGCCTGCTCTCCGCAGCTGGGGTCCTTGGTGATGAGGCCGATCAGCTCGTGCTGGATGGTGATGAACAGATTGTCCACCTGGTCGTCGGACTCGATGACCTCCTGGGCCAGCTTGAGGTCCTGCTCCACATAGGCGTTGATGCACTTCTGCACCATTTCGATGGTGGCCTGGGCCATAGCCGCGATGTGGTCCACCTTTTTGATGTAGTCCTGACTGGTCAGGGCCAGCACGATCTCTGCGATGTCCCCGGCCTGATCGCCGATGCGCTCCATATCGGAGATCATTTTCAGCGCGGAGGAGATTTGCCGCAGGTCGCGGGCCACCGGCTGCTGTTTCAGCAGCAGCTTCAGGCACAGGGACTCAATGTCCCGCTCCATATGGTCGATTTCCGCGTCCATTTCGATGGTTTTCCGGGCCAGCTCCGGGTCCTTTTCCATCAGAGACCTGGCGGCAGAGTCAATGGCTTGCTCGCAACTGGCTCCCATCTGAATCAGGCTGCGGTTGAGCTGGCTCAGCTGTTCCTCAAAGGTTTTTCTGGGTTTCATAGTATTTCCTTCCTTTCCCGCCGTTATCCAAACCGGCCGGTGATGTAATCCTCGGTCCGCTGGTCCTTCGGCATGGAGAAGATCTGGTCGGTCTTGCCGAACTCTACCAGTTCCCCCAGCAGGAAGAAGGCGGTGTTGTCGCTGATGCGGACGGCCTGCTGCATGTTGTGGGTGACGATGACCACGGTGTAGTTCTTTTTCAGCTCGCTCATCAGCTCCTCGATTTTCATGGTGGAGCCGGGGTCCAGGGCGGAGGTGGGTTCGTCCATCAGCAACACCTCCGGCTTCACCGCCAGGGCGCGGGCGATGCACAGCCGCTGCTGCTGACCGCCGGACAGCCCCAGGGCGCTCTTTTTAAGACGGTCCTTAACCTCGTCCCACAGGGCGGCCCCCCGCAGGGACTCCTCCACCAGCTCATCCAGCTTGGCGCGGTTCTTGATGCCGTGGATCTTGGGGCCGTAGGTGATGTTGTCGTAGATGGACATGGGGAAGGGGTTGGCCTTCTGAAAGACCATGCCCACCTTGCGGCGCAGCTCGTTGACATCCTGCTCCCTGGCGAGGATGTCCTTGCCGTGGAGTTTGACCTCGCCGGTGATCTTCACGCCCTCCACCAGGTCGTTCATCCGGTTCAGCGTCTTTAAAAAGGTGGACTTGCCGCAGCCGGAGGGACCGATAAAGGCGGTGATCTCCCGCTCGTTGATGTCCATGTCGATGCCCTTCAGGGCCTGGAAGGACCCATAATACAGTTCCAGGTTCCGGGCGGTAATGATCGGCTCGGCCTTGGTGATTTCCTGTGTGCTCATAGATGTTTTACCCCTTCTTTAACTTCTGTTTAGCGAATTTCGCCATAAAGTTGATGATCAGCACGATAATCATCAGAATGGCGGCAATGGCGAAGGCCAAATCGACCTCGCCGTACTCCTGGTAGTAGACGTACAGCATGACGCTCAGGGAGCCGCTGCTGGTGTGCAGCGCCTGGAGGTAGTTGGTGACCAGCTTGTAGCCGGTGCCGGCGGTGTACAGCAGCGCCGCGCTCTCGCCTACGATTTTACCCACGGAGAGGATGGCGCCGCCCACCACGCCGTCCAGGGTGCAGGGCAGAACGATGGTCCAGATGGTGTGCCACTTGGTAGCGCCCAGGCCCACGGAGCCTTCCCGGTAGGACTGGGGGACGGTTTTCAGTGCCTCCTGGGTGGTACGGAGGATGTTGGGGAGGATCATAATGGCCAGGGTGAGAGAACCGGCCAGGATACCGGACCCCATGGACATCCCCTGGACAAAGACCATCATACCCACCAGACCGTAGATGATGGAGGGGATACCTGCCAGGCTCTCGGTGGCGAACTCGATGATGGAGACCAGCCTGCGGTTTTTGGCGTACTCCGTCAGGTAGATTGCGCCGCCGATGCCGATGGGCAGGGCTACCACCAGGGTGGTCAGAATCAGGAAGATGGTGAAGATGATGTTGGGCAGGATGCCGATGGTGCCGTTGATTGCGCTGCGCTGGGTGGTCAGCAGCTGCACGGTGATGTAGGGGAGACCCCGCACCATGATGTACCCGATGAGGCCCACCAGAAGCGCCACCGTGATGACCACGCAGACCATAATGATGACTTTAATGGCGTTGTTCCACGCCTTTCTCGAACGGCTCATTTCTTATCGTCGTCCCCTTTCTTCAACAGGCGGCCCATGACCGTGTTGATAATCATGATAAAGAGGAACAAAATCAGGCCGATGGAGTACAGCGCCTGCCGCTGGAGGCCGGAGGAGTAGCTCATCTCTTTGGCGATGGCGG
>MSHH01000033.1:11107-42025 GCA_001941075.1 Oscillospiraceae bacterium Zagget6
GGCGGCGGGAAGGGACACCTTAAAGTAGGTCTCCATCTCCGTAGCGCCCAGGGCCAGGCTGCCCTCCTCGTACTCCTTGGGGACCGCGGAGAGGGAGGTCTCGCTGACGCTGATGATGGAGGGCAAAATCATAATGGACAGCACGATGATAGCCGCCAGCAGGCAGGTGCCGTTTTTCAGGGAGAAGGCGCTCATAATCAGCGGCACCAGGATGATAGCACCCACCAGACCATAGACAACGGAGGGGATGCCGCTGAGCAGTTCCACTGCGGTGCGGACCACGCCCGCCGTCTTTTTCCCGGCGATTTTGGAGAGGAAAATGGCGGTCATCAATCCCACCGGCACGCCGATGAGACAGGCCCCGAAGGTGCCGTAGACGGAGGCCAGGATAAAGGGCAGAATGCCGTATTTGGGGTCTGCCGCTGTGCTGGCCCATTCGGTCCCGAACAGGAAGTTGATGGGGCCGATTTTGATAATGGCGGGCAGTCCGCTGGCGATCATGTAGATGGTGATGAGGGCCACCATTGCGATGGACACCATGCCGCAGACAAAGAACAGCCCATTCATGAACTTTTCGATTGCGTCTCTGAGTTTCACGTTTTTGACCCTTTCTCTTTTGGAACCTCTGATTCAATACCTTTTCCATTAAATCAGAGCTTCCATCATATTATTTTGGGAAATTCCTTTGAAACAGCCTCATGTTCCAACTTTCAGCTGTCAGTCTCTGAGGCCCCTTCAAAGGAATCCCCCGCGCTTTCATCTAAAATGCCGGAGCGGGAGCTTCTCCCGCCCCGGCTGTCGTGTTTGGGCTAAGGTAACGTCTGTGCAGTTCCCTTACGGCTGGATGGCGCCGGCCTGGGAGATGTAGTCAGCCACGTCCTCGCTCAGGCAGAAGTCCAGGAACGCCTGGGCCGCGTCGCTGAGGGTGGTGGAGTCGTTGACCACCATGTTGAAGTCACGCTGGATGGAATAGGTGCCGTCCTTGACGGTCTCTTCGCTGGCGGCGACGCCGTCCACGGTGACCATCTTCACGCTGTCGTCCTCGGCGGCCTCAGACAGGGAGGCGTAGCCGATGGCGTACTGATTCTGCGCCACAGCGGTGATGACCGCGCCGGTGGAGGTCAGCTCCTGGTCATAGACGCAGGCGTCCTCCACGCCGACGACGCTCTCGAAGCCGTCGCGGGTGCCGGAACCGGCCTCACGGCCGATGACAGCGACTTCCATATCCTCGCCTCCGACTTCGCTCCAGTTGGTGATGGTGCCGTTGAACAGACCGGCGATTTGCTCCAGGGACAGGTCCTCCACGCCGTTGGAGGGGTTGACGATGACGGCGATGCCGTCCAGAGCCACGACGTAAGCGGTCAGGCCGGTCTCGTCCTCTTTCAGGTCGCGGCTGGCCAGGCCGATGTCGGCGCTGCCCTCGGTGGCGGCGGTGATGCCGGAGCCGGAGCCGGTGGCGTCATAGGTGACGGTCACGCTGGGGTACTGCTCCTCGAAGGCTTCGATCAGGATGGACATGACTTTTTCCATCGAGGTGGAGCCGTTGGTGGAGACGCTGCCGCTGATGTCGGCGTTGGCGGCGGTGGTGTCGTCTGTTTCTTCAGTGGTGTCGGTCTCTTCAGCGGTGTCCGTGGTCGCTTCTTCGGTGGTGCTGGCCTCGGTCGTGGTGGTGTCCTCGGTGTCGGTGCTGGACTGAGAGGAGCTGCCGCAGGCCACCAGGCTGAACGCCATCGCCATGGCCATCAGCAAAGCAATCAGTTTCTTCATGTTGTTTCGATCTCCTAATCTCCATAAATGGAAGGATGTAATATTCCGCCTGAACAGGTTCGCCGCAGAATTTGCGCGGTGTTTCCTTGACGGTGAGGCCATTATAGCAGGGGGTTTGTAAAGCCCTCTATCCCGAAAGAGGAAAATCTCTCACAGCGATTCGTAAATTGTTTGCAAGGTTTTTCCGCGTAGAATAAGGGAAGGCCCACTGCCGTCAAGCGGCACTTCCGGGGCTGCCAGTTTGGACGGCGGTGGGCCTTGTGATGGTCAGGTTGTCAGCGTTCCGTAATGCGCAGGGCGGCTTGTGCCGTCTCATTGCACATTGCTAATTGATTTACGCTTTCATGGCTCCTTTGTCGAAGGACGGGTTGTAGAAATAGACATTTTTCCGGTTGAGCTTCTCCTTGGTCAGCTCCAAGACCTCCCCGAAGCGCTGGAAGTGGACCACCTCCCGCTCCCGCAGGAACCGGATCACATCGTTCACGTCGGGGTCGTCGCTGAGCCGCAGGATGTTGTCGTAGGTGAGACGGGCCTTCTGCTCCGCCGCCAGATCCTCGGTCAGGTCGGCGATGGCGTCGCCGGTGGACTGGATGCTGGCGGCGGTCCAGGGGTAGCCGCTGGCGGCGGTGGGATAGACGCCGGCAGTGTGGTCCACAAAGTAGGCGTCGAACCCAGCGGTCTTGATCTGCTCGTCGGTCAGGTTGCGGGTCAGCTGGTAGACCAGCGTCCCCACCATCTCCAGGTGGGACAGCTCCTCGGTGCCGATGTCGGTCAGCAGGCCCTTGGCCTCATCGTTGGGCATGGCGAACCGCTGGCTCAGGTAGCGCAGAGACGCGCCCAGCTCGCCGTCCGGCCCGCCGTACTGGGTGATGATGATGTTGGCCAGCCGGGGGTTGGGATTCTTGACGCGGATGGGATATTCTAACTTCTTTTCATAAAAACATTTTAACCATACCCCACGACTAAAAAGCAAATCCGCCGCATTTCACAGCAGATAATAGATTTTCAGAACCACATCGTCCACTGTTCCGTGGACGGGCCGGGCGTAAGTGATACTGGAGACCACGGACCGCAGCAGACGGTTCTTTTCTTCGGCGCTGTCCAGTTGCGGGTAGAGGTCAATCACCCGGCGGATTTTGGGGGCAAGGTCCCGTTCCCGGCGGGAAGCTACGTCCAGTTCTTCCAGGCGGTGTTCCAGTTCGGCGGCCTGGGCCGTTAAAACCTCCTCTGTGCGCGTCAGGGCCTCCATACGGGCTGTAAAGACCTCCGGGGTGTAAACCCCTTGCTCCACCAAATCGAACGCACGGGACTTCTGAGCGGCTGCTGTAGCCGCTTCTTTTTTTATGCTCTCCAGGCTGGAGCGAAGCAGCGCCGCCTCTCCCTGGTCCCGGTTGCGCTGCATTTCCGGGATGTCCAACTCAACCAAACGGTGCCGCATGGATTCCAGCACCAGACGTTCCATGTCTGGGACGGTAGTCAAGCCCACCTTCCCCTTGCAACCAGGGTAGGTACACCACAGGCGGGCGTTGCTGCCGTACTTCCCGGCGTTCCGCTGGATGACCCGGCCACAGTTGGCACAATGGATCAGACCGGCGAAGGGGTTTTGCAGGGGGATTTGCTTGGGACCGGGCGGGCCTTTTTTGGCGTCCCGCTTTTTCTTCGCCGCCTCCCAGGTCTCCCGGCTGATTAGGGGCTGGTGGCGGCCTGGAAAGATGGTCTCTCCCTCCACGGGCGCGGCCCAGTGGTGATAGTCCCTCAGTTCCCCATCCACCACGATTTTATCCACCTTGCGGGTGCCGCAGCGGATCATGCCGCAGTATGCCGGGTTGTCTAAAATAGTTCGGACGGACTGGTCGGTGAACATCTGGCCTTTTGCGGTTTTCTGGCCCATCTCATTCAGTCGGCGGGCGATGGAGGTGATGGAGACATCGTCCTCCACAAACCAGCGGAAAATCTGCTGAACGACCTCCGCCTGCCCTGGTGCTGGCTCCAGGGTATTCCCCTTTTCGCGTTCCAGCTTGACTTTTCGGTAGCCGTAGGGTGCCCAGGTCCCAATCCACTTGCCTTCTTTTACACTGGCCAGCCGTCCACGGTACAGGCGACGGTTGATCATCTTGTATTCCCGCCGGGACATGAACAGGCCAAACTCGAAGTATTCCTGATCCGCTTCGCTGTCCGGGTCAAAGACCTTATTTGGTGTGACGATCAGCGTGTGGGAATAGTAAAACGCCTGTTGCACCCGGCCTTGATCCATCGTGTCCCCACGGGCCAGTCGGCTTTCCTCCATGACCAGCACACCTCTCCAGCGGCCTGTCTCCACATCAGATAGCAGCCGTTGCATCTCTGGCCGCCCGGCGATGGTGTCGCCGCTGACGACTTCCCGGTAAATCTCCCCCACAGGGTATCGCCGCTGTTTGGCCAGGGCCAGCAGCGCGGATTCATGGCGTTTCAGAGTCTCCCCCTGGCCCGCCCGTTCTGCGTCCAGGTCTATCCGGCTCTTACGCAGGTAGATAGCATATAAATTTGATGCGTTCACGGAAATTTCTCCTTCCAATCCCCCCGAAATGGGGGTATAATGAAAGGGTAGTATAGGCGGTTAAACTTTACTACCCTCTTTGCCTCTCTCGGTGCGCCAACACCGGGGGAGGTTTTTCTGTCTGCTGCTCAATTCTGACTGCCGCTCTCCAGCATCTTCTTCACCTCACGGTCAAAGTCTGAGGTGATTCGCTGCGTTTTGTTAAACTCCACATACTCTGCTTCGGCCTTTTCTTTGGCCATTCGAGAGGAAATGCGGCCTCTGTCCTTCAAAATGTCGTAGCGGCGGAAAGCCAGAAACTCATTGATACTGGCCGCAAATTCTTCCATGGTAAAGGTGTTTTCCCGTTCAATCAAATCCTCTATGTAATCAAAGTAACCGCTGACCGCCCGCTCAAGCTGCCTGATCTGCCCTTCGTCCAGATAGTTTTTGGCAACGGAAACGTCAGACTTCAAAATCCTGCCCTCCGGTGCGTTCTTCCAGGTTGTCAGCCCCATATGCTCACTGTTTCGGTCAGCGCGGGAATAGACGATTTCCGCCGCCGTCTGTCCTGTAATGGCATAGTGAAATTTGTTTTGAACCATCGCGTAAAAGCTGCGTGTGATTTCTGAATTTTTGTCGTAGTCTATACTGCACTCCGCGAATATATCTGTGACCTGCTGCCAGATGCGGCGCTCGCTGGCACGGATGGAGCGGACACGCTCCAGCAATTCACGGAAGTAGTCTTTGCCAAACAGGTCTTTCCCCTGCTTTAGTCGGTCATCGTCCAGCGCAAAGCCTTTAATCATGTATTCTTTCAGTACGCCGGTTGCCCAAATGCGGAATTGGGTAGCTCTGCGGGAATTGACACGATAGCCAACGGAGATGATGGCGTCTAAATTGTAAAAATTTGTTTCATGTGTTTGTGTTTTGCCGCTCATCGCACCGTGGAGAGTGGTGTTTTCCATTTTGGAAACAACCACTTTTTCGTCCAGCTCTCCCTCGGAAAAGATGTTTTTCAGGTGTTTACTGATGGCAGATGTTCCCACGCCAAACAGTTCAGCCATAGCCTTCTGCGTCAGCCAAATACTTTCATCCTTGACCACGGCGTTGACAGAAACATTTTCCTCAGCAGACCGATAAATCAGGAACTGCATTTTGTTTTCCATATGGTTCTTTTCCTCCTTTTACACCATTTTATCGACTCGCCCATCGGATGCTGAAAACCCGTCCGGCATATCAGCAAAAATAGGAAATCTCGCCGAAGAACGCCAGCCACCGGGCCTGAATTTCTCCGCTGCGGGCCTCGATGACCCGCATAATGTCCCGGAGAATACGGTCAGGGATGCGGGACTTGTTGTGGCACAAATAACATTTTCCTGTGGAGGTGATCCAGATTTTCGTGGCGTTTGGGTTGGCCTTCTCCGCCACATGAACGTGGATGGGTTCCAGCGGATCGTTTTCGTTTGACCAGAAGAAAACCGTATAGGCGCCAATCTTAAAGATTTGAGGCATTCGCAAACCCTCCCCGCTGTGAGAACTCCAGGATCAGGTGCGCCGTGGAGCGGATCACCTCGTCATAATATGCAATTTCCTCTTCGGTAAAGCCGTGGTTGTCCTCCCACTGATAGCCGGGAACCCAGCAGACGGCATTGTGAAAAAAGTCCGTATCGTCCGGTTTTTCCACGTAGACTTTCACCCGTCCGGCTTCATCTCCGAGTGGACGATCTCCGCGTTGTCGGATAGAGTCAAGAATGGATACATCATAAAGAGAACCTCCTTTTCCGTGTGCTATTTATTCCCCAACGTGCAGCGGCTTTTTCTCGTATTTGCCGGAGGCCACCAAATCATCAGACAGGTCCACCAGCTTTTGCAGCCCCTGGGCGTTGAGCTGTTTGGCGTTGCGGGTCAGTTCGTCCAGTTGGGGGTCGGTGTCGGTGATGGTGAGGTGCATTTTCTCCGTGTTGGAACGCCCTGTAAGGTAATCCATATCAATGTTAAAAATATCTGCGATTGCCTCACACGTTTCTAAATCCGGCTCTCTTTTGCCGGTTTCGTACATACCGACGGCACTTCTGGAAATTCCAAGTAAGGCTGCAAGCTGGTCTTGCGAAAGCCCCCTTTCCATTCGGAGCTGTTTAATACGAGCGGCATATATTTTCATTTCGTCACCTCTGTCTGATTGATACTTCTATCATATCACAAAATGTGAAAGTGTCAAGAAAAATGTCACGAAATGTGTTGACAAATTCCGATGACTGCGCTATAATAACAACAGTCACAAAACGTGACATCCGATAAGGAGGTGAAGCCAGAGTGGACAGCGAGAAAATTGCGAAGAAGCTAATTGAACTTCGCGGAGAAAAAAGCCGTGAAACGGTTGCAAAAGCGCTTGGAATTAGCATTTCGGCAATCGGCATGTATGAAACCGGTGCAAGGATTCCCCGCGATGAGCTGAAAACGAAAATCGCCCGGTATTACAACACCACCGTGGAGTATATTTTTTACTCCGAAATGTCACATTCTGTGTCATTACCTGCTGGGCCTGACCCCCCAGCGACCACCACAACGGGAGGTGAGAAACGTGGACAAAGAAAACAAATCCTCCCCCGCTTTATCGGAGCGGGAGAGGCTGGACAAACTGGAGCGGCGCTTCGAGCGACACCTAAACCAACAGCTCATTTTAAGCGTTCTGTGGTTCCTTTCCCTCATCTTGCTCACTCTGCGAAGCGGCTAGATTGGAGGGACGCACCGGAGGCTCAACCAACTCATGGTATCCACTATGTGGGTCATCTGTGAAAGCATCAGCGCCTGATGGCGAGGAAGTTTGTACGAAGGACGTATAAAGCTGAATCAAAAACTGCAAAACAGCGAGGACAAAAGCAAGGTTGTCCCTTATATCGTCCCAATGCGAATCAGTTGGATGGTTCTGTATCTGTTCTTTCGTTTTTTCTGGCGGTTCCGCTACTTCCACATCTTCTGGTTCAGATTCGCCGGTTTCGATGCGGCTCTCTTGGACAAAATCAAGAGCCAGTTCGGATAGCGCACGGAGTTCATCGGCAACGTCATCAGCAGATAAAACTGAGGTATCTCGGTAAATATCTTTCATGAGGGAGGACATTTCGCGTGATATTTCTGACAGTTGATTTATCGAGGAAAATTGTTTCGCTATATCGTCTAAATAGGCTGCCTGGGCCGAATAGATGGATTCGCTTGCAATCTTTCCAAGATTAGCGTAGGGAAACGACAGCTCCTTGAATGAATCGGAAAATTGTGGTATTGATACCTCGCTTAAAGCTCGAAGAGATAGCTTTAACTCTGTTGCGACCATTAACGAATCACGTACATAGTCTGTTAATTTGACATAGCTTTCTCGGATTTCGTCGTACGGATTGCTGTGTGATGACATAATTTCACCCCCTTTCGCCCTCCATTTTACCAGAGGGCAGGGGCAAACACAAGAATCCAACCCCACTAATAGGACAAACCGCACCCGTCATAGACTTTCGGGAGGTGATTGATATGACGGATTTTTCTAAGATGGAGAAGCTGCCCCTGCGCAAGACGCCGGAGCTGATGCGGTATCTGGCCCAGCACGGCCACGTGGTACACACCATCAAGACGCCCTATGGCACGGTGATGGAATGTGACGACTACGTGCTCCAGGCCACGCCGGAGGAGCTGGCCCAGCGCCGCCGCCATGCTCAGCAGGTCGCCGCGCAGCTGCGGGATGGCCTGGCAAGGAAGTAACCACAATGTACCAAGGAGGAAACATCATGACAGACAACATCACGCCCCAGGCGCCCCAGACAAGGGCACCAATGACCACGAAAGACATCATCTATCAGTTGGAGTGCCTGAAAAGCCACTGTGAGGACTGGGTAGACGAAGACGAACCCGACAACGTCTGGGCCAACGACGTGGCGGCCTTGGACGCGGCCATTGACAGGCTGCAAGGCCAGCCGAAGCGCACGGAATCCGCGCTGACCATCTTCGGACTGACCGCCGTTCTGGGCCTGATCGCCGCCTTTTGCGGCATCGTTCTGGCCGTGGTTGAGCACACAGCCGCCGGAAGCATCCTGCTCCTGGCCACCACCGCCTGGTGGCTGGAGGCGCTGATTGCGGGGAGGGAGACGAAATAATGTTCAGCATGGAAACAATTTGTTCCGGGACCTTCCTGGACAGCGGCCACAAGGTGACCACCATCGTCGTCCGACTGTCTCAGGACGCACTGGACGAGTATCTGGACGCGAAGGGCTGGGGAGAAACCAGCGCTGACTTTGATTCCCACGACGAGTGGCTGGCTCACTGCGCAGCCCAGACTACAAAGATGGAGAAGTTCAAAGATAAGGTCTGCCGGACCTTCGGCGTGGACCGTAGCGCAGATGGCTACAGCGGCAGCGTGACCCAGAACGTGTCAGAGATTTTTACCGTGGTGTTGATGGTGCGGGAAGGGGAGGATTGCAGATGAGGCAGGAAACATTGGCCGAAATGCTGAACGCCGAATTTAGCATCAATATTACGAAGAAAGCAAACGACCCAGTGCCGATTTTTGCTTGCGATGGGTACACCTCCCATATTGTCAGCGCTTTAATTGCGGGGCTGGCCACGGCGACGCTGGACGCCAACATCGACACCGAAAAAGTTGCTGACATCTACAGGGAGACCGTCCGCGAATATACAGAAATGGGGCGAGAACAATGATCCCCTACCTCCCCCGCACCGTCGCCATAGGGGACAAGCTGCGGCTGGTGCCGTCCGTGCTGGACAAGCAGGACAACGGCAACGAACACTGCCAGCAACCCCACGCCCTGACCGGGCAGGTGATCTACATCCATCCCAAGCGGCGGTTCGCCACAGTGCGGTTTCCGCTGACCGGCTACGACGGCACCGGCCATCAGGTGGACAAGGGTTTTTCCGAGTGCTGGCCCATTATGCCGGATGAGCGGCGGTTGGCACACAAAGACCCGGAGCCACTGAAAACGGGGCCAACCCGTCCCATTGCAGAGATACTCCGGGAGCGGGAATGGACAGGCATGAGTCAGGGGCAAATCGCCAGAGAGCTGGGCGTGTCCCAGCAGAGCGTGAGCAATGCTATCCGTGTCCTTGCGAAGCGGGGCATTGAAATCCGGTACACAAAAGGCTTGACCTTCGTTCAGGCAGCACAGGCAAGAAAAACTGTCCCACTGCGCAAACAGAGGGCGATTGGCGAATACCGCAAGTCTGCGGGGCTGACCCAGCAAATGCTGGCGGACAAGATCCATGTGTCGAAAGCGGCGATTGCCCACTGGGAGAAGGGGGAACATACAGCCAACTGGGAACTGCTGGAGACGGCGCTGCCCGGCGTGACCGCATATGCCAAAAGAGTCGCGGCAGTAGAGGGGAGCGGAACACGATGAGCATGTGTAGATCCTGCGGAGCACAAATCAGCTGGGTAAAAACGAAAAACGGAAAGTGGATGCCCGTGGAGACCATCACCGTCCCCGTCCTGCCTGGCGAGGGCAAAGACACATTCATCACCCCCGACGGCGACACCATCCACGGTAAGCAGTATCGTGAGTTTAAGAAAAATCCGAACACGGTGACGGGCTATGTGCCGCACTGGGCCAACTGCCCCGGCGCGGCCCGGCCCAGGAAGAGAGGAGTCGAAAAGTGAGCAAGTGTAAAATCATAATCACCGCCGACGACCCGACCACCAACGGCGGAAAAGTAAACATTGCCGCCAATGGCGAGGCTGAGGATCTGGCCATCGTTATTGCGGACGCTTATGTGACTTTGCTGGACCGACTCAAAAAGCCGGATGTCCCGCTAATGAACGCAGCGGCAGAGGGCGTTGCCTACGCAATCAGCCGACGGGCGTCCTCCAAGACCTACGGCCAGATGTGGGCCACACCAAAAAAGGAGGACACGCCATGATTTATCAAATGTGGCGCATCCAGTCCGGTGAAATCCTGATTGTCAACACACGCACCGAGCGGGGCCAACAGTGGGCCAGACGCTTGGAAGAACAGGGCAACGACTTCGTAGGCACGGTGGAGAGCACCCTACCGCCAGACACCATCCGGGATGGAATCGCCAAGAAGTACATCGACCTTGGTATGGAGACCGTCCGCTGGAACAAACGGCTGGCCGCGAAAATCGAAGAGGCCCAGGCCATCGTCGCCCAAATGCGGGCCGCTATGGAGGTACGCCATGACAAAAGATGAAGCAGTCAAGGCGTTTCGGGCGCAGACACCGGTGGTCATGCCGCGTTGTCTGCAAAACGGCGTGGTGGCAAGCGTCTACTGCAAGCGGATCATTGAACTGCACTACCGCATCCGGGACAACGGTGAAAAGTGCTTTTCCATGACCGCCGGAGACGATGAGCTGAGCGTCTACACCGCAAGCCCGGAGTTTTTTCGGCTGGCCACCCCGGAGGACACCGCCGCCGACGCCCGGAAACGGGCGGAACAGAAACGCCGGGAACTGGAGCGGAAAAACCGGAGTTACCTTTATACATCGCCGGACTAAACCGCCAAACGTTTGGCAATTACACAAGTGGGGAACAAGAAACGCGGGGCAAGACCCCGCGTGGCCCCTTGTAATGGGTAGTAAGAAAGCAACCAAAGTCGTTCCCCTCACGGGGGGCGTGGATTGAAACTTTATCGGGCTATTCGTTGTATTGGGTGCCTTGCCGTCGTTCCCCTCACGGGGAGCGTGGATTGAAACTATGCAATGTACCTATTAGCTATCAATGCGGGGAGAATATGAGAGGGAGACAATGGGCAAGCGGAGCTTCGTCCGGGAGAGCCGGACACACTGCGGGACGGACTACCAGGATGTGGCCGTTTACCCGATGACAGACCGGGAGAAGCGCAAGACCCGGAACCGGAAAGAAACCCTCTCCTCCCCGGCTCAGAAGAACCTGAATGACCGGAACGCAAAACGGTATTTCCGCCAGCTGGTAAAAACCAACTTTGGAGCGGGGGACCTGGCAGTACACCCCACCTTTGCGCAGGAACCGGAGAGCTACGAGGAGGCGGAAAAGTGGCTGCACAAGTACATCCGCCGCCTGAAATATGCCAGAAAGAAAGCGGGCCTCGACCCGCTGAAATACATAGCAGTCATCGAGCGGGGGATACGGTCCAGCCGGCTGCATATCCACATGCTTGTCAACGGCGGCCTCCCGGAGGAGCAGGTAAAGGCCCTGTGGTATCGGGAGCGGGGGACGAAAAACAGACCGGCCCTGCCCCTGGGCCTGATCCGCACGGATGCCCTCCACCCGGAGCTGTTCGCGGACGGCCTGAACCGGATAGCGGCATATATGGCCGGGGACACCAGCGATAAGCGTCGCCGGGAGGACAACCGCCCCAAAAACAAGCGTCGGTGGATACAGTCCAACAATTTGGACAAGCCCTGGCGGGGCAGACCCAACGACAGCAAGTACACGGCCCGGAGGCTGGAGAAACTGGCCAGACTGCCGGAGGACTGCGAGGAAGTGCAGACGTTCTGGGCGAAAAAATACCCGGAATGGAGCATCTACAGTATCGAGAAAAGCCTGAACCCGGAGACTGGCCGAACCAGCTGGTTCCTGGAGATGAAACGAAGGGAGAGCTTGCAAAAATGCGAAAAGCGACAGAGACCACCGAACAGCAGGCGGTCATCCAGTGGGCGGCGTACAACCGGAAACGGTGGCCAGCCCTGAAGAATCTGTATCACGTTCCAAACGAGGCGAAACGCACCGCCGCCACCGGCGCGCTGCTGAAAGAGATGGGGATGTCCGCCGGGGTGCCGGACCTGATTTTGGACTATCCGGCAGGCGTATATCACGGCCTCCGCCTGGAGATGAAATACGGCAAAAACACCCCGACAGAGGCACAGAAAGATTGGCTGCTGCGGATGCAGAAGGCCGGATACTTCGTGGCGGTGGCGTGGAGCGCACGGGTCGCCATCCATCTGCTGGAGGAGTACGTGGCCCTTGCACCAGGCCAGCACATGACGGAGGACTGCCCAACATGGAAAATACCGTGGGGGTTCCCAGCCCTCCGCCTGACCCGTGAGGAGTGCTGCGATGACTGACCACTGTATTTTGGGCTGGGAACAGTGCAGAGGGGACAACTGCATCACCTGCGGCTGGAACAAGGCCGTGCAGCGCGACAGGATCAGAGCCATCCGCGCCGGAGGGCTGCGGAAAGACAAGGAAACCAGGCTGTATTGCCTGAAAATCAGAAAGGAGAAACCCAATGAAAGAACTTGCAACCCAGAAGCTGACCCAGGAGTGGAACGAACTGGGCAAGAGCAAACCTGACCAGTACATCCGGGCAATGGCCCCGGCGGTGCTGGACACGCTGAAGGAGTTCGTTAAGCAGGACAATGAATTTGCCCAGGCTGTGGTCCAGGGCGGCGCCTTCGCGGACTGCATGAAAGCGGTCTCCGGTGGCGTGAAAAACGGAGCCATTTCCGATTTGGACGCCTACCGGCTGGCCGTACAGTTTTACTTCCCCGGAGCAGACATCCGGTGCCAGATGACCGTGAACCTCTGTGCCAGCGTGGAGCAGGACACCACCGAAACAGACAAGGCCGTGGTGCTGGACCTGCTGGACCTGTTGTGAGGCGCCGCCATGACAGACGAGGAGATTTTGAGCAAGTTCCGGTGGGGCGGCTACGACCTGCCGGAGGACTGTACGGAGCGGATGGGAGTGCATGGCTTCACAAACTACGCATTTTACCAGTCCCCGGAGCGGAACATCCGCGTGTTTTACTTTTCCTGCTGCGGGGAGCGGACGGAGATCAGCCGCCGCAAGCGAGATGCCGGATACAACGCCGACCTTGCGGCTGTGGAGCACGGCAAAATGGTGATTTGCCCTTTCTGTGGCCAGCCCACCATCGCCAAGCACATGGGCCGACTTCCGGGCGGCGACGAAGGGGACTTCCCGAGCCTCCGGGAGGGCCGGAACGTTGCCCTTTTGGACGCCTGTGGGGACATGCTGCTTATTACCACAGGGCGGCTTTACCGCAGGTGGTCGCCCGGAGAATCTATCTTTTCTGGCTGGCCGGGAGAGCTGGAACTGAGCTACAACTGGCCGGAGGCTGAGACATGGTTCAACCACTGGCGGCGGTACGCCATGAAACCGGGGGAAGTCCGCGCCTGGCGCAAGAAAGAAATTTGGGACACCGCTGCCCTTGTGGGCCATTACTGGGACCCGGTCAAGCGCCCCGGCCCGCGCCCCTTCCCGGCGGCGTCCATCATGAACCGCGACCCGGAGGACGGGCAATACACCACCGTCGGTGTGGACGCCCTGCCAAAAACGGTGCTGAAATACTGCGCAATCGACAAGTACATGGCCGAAAAGAGCTATGGCGGAGAATGGGAGGACGGCGTCTACGGCTGGGATACGGTGGGCTATCTGCTGGAGGCCGCAAGGCACCCGCAGGTGGAGATGCTGACTAAGCTGGGTCACATCAACGTGGTGGAGGAGCTGATTTGGCGCAAGGCGCACCGCCAGACGCTGAACTGGAGGGCCAACCGGCCCAACGAGTTTTTCCGCATGACAAAAACGGAATACAAGACGTTCCGGGCAGCAAACGGTACGCTGGAGGAACTGGAGCGGTGGCAAAGCGCGAAGCAGTACGGCGTGACGCTGACGGAATATTTCACCGAAAAACAGCGGCTGGCGGGCAGCAGCGTCACCACATGCGTGGAGTTGGCGCACATCTGTGGCACCAGCCTCCACACCGCCGTTTCTTATGCCATCAAGAACGGCGGGACGGGAATGTGGAAGGATTACATCGATGCCGCCCAAAAGTTGGACTACGACCTGTCCAGGCGGGACGTGTCCATGCCGAAAGATTTACAGCGCCGCCACGACCAGGCCACCGCCACCGTGTACGTGACGAAAAACGAAAAGAAATCCAAACAGTACGCGAAAAACCGGCTGCCCGCCCTGCGGAGGAGATACGAGTTTACTTTTGACGGTCTGACAATCGTCGTCCCCAAAAACGGGGCGGAAATCATCACCGAGGGCAAGGCCATGAAACACTGTGTGGGCGGCTACGCCGACCGACATCTGGAAGGGAAAACAACCATCCTGTTTTTGCGCCGGGAGGAAGATCCGGAAAAGCCGTTTGTCACCATCGAAATGAACGGGGAGCGGCTGGTTCAGGCCAGAGGCTACGCGAACGACGCAGGCCAAAAGGACACACCACGGACACGCCACCCGGAGTTTTTTACGGTGTGGCTAGGCTGGGTTCAGGTGGGCAGTCCGAGAATGGCGGACGGAACGCCAATCATCCAAAAATCTAGCAAGGAGGGCAAAACGGCATGAGCGAACAATTATCCACGCGCACCATCGGCCAGGTGGCGCAGGAAATCAACTGGTACAAAGCACAAGGCCGAAAAGCGGTACTCGAATGTTCTGTCGAAATTGGCCGCCGCCTGACAGAGGCCAAAGAGATGCTACCACACGGCGAATGGGGCCGTTGGCTGCGGGAGGAAGTCGGATATTCCAAAAGCAGCGCCAACAACGCCATGCGGATTTTCGAGGAGTACGGCAGCACCCAAATGGGGCTTTTCGGTTCGGGGGTGGAGTGCCAAACGTTTGGAAATTTAGACTACACCAAGGCGCTGGCGCTGATAGCAGTCCCGGCGGAGGAGCGGGAACAGTTCGCTCAGGACGTGGATGCGGAAAATATCAGCGTCCGCGAACTGAAAGCGCAAATAAAGGCCCGCGAGCAGGAACGGGATGAAGCGGAAAACAGGGCGAAGGGCTGGGAACAGAAATACACCCAGGCCAAAAAGCAGGAGGAAAACCGCGCCGCCGACCTGACGGACGCCCTGGCCCAGGCGGAAAAAGCCCAGGCAGCTGAAAAAGCGGCACGGGAGGACCTGGAGGCAAAAGACGCTGCGCTGAAGCTGGCCAACCAGCGGCTATCCGCCCACAACGCCGAGGTGGAGCGGCTGCAAAAGGAACTGGAGGCGGAGCGGGCAAAACCAGCAGAGGTGGCGGTGCAGACGGTAGACGCCACCCCAGAACAGCTTGCCAAGGCCGAAAAGAAGGGCAAACGGGAAGGGAAAAAGGCCGCTGAAACGGCCTTGAATGAAAAAATCGCCCAGGCTGAGGAACAGGCCAAGGCCGCTGAAAAAGACGCGCAGGAGGCCCGTGACGAACTGGAAGAGGCCAAAAAACGCCTTGCACAGCAGGCGCAGGGAAAGGAATTGGCGGAGGTCAACGTACTGTTCCGGCAATGCCAGGAGACGCTGAACCAAATGCGGCAGGGCCTGAACCGACTGGACGACCTGAACCGCCAGAAAGTCAAGGGCGCACTGACACAGATACTAGGCCGGTATCTGGAGGAACTGAAGTGAAGCAGGGGGGGGTAATTGATTGAGCAAACCACGCAAGCTGTGGTGGGGCTACGTCAAGGCCGTGGTCCGGGCCTACCCGGAGTTGCAGGCGCGTTTGGCGGAGCTGCGTCAGCCATCCACGGGCGGCAGATCAGACGGCCAGCCGGGAGCAAAGGGGGCCAGCCGCACCACGGAGAATGTCGCTACCCGGACGCTGCCGCCGATGGATATGAAGCACCTGGAGGCGGTGGAGAAGGCGGTGCGCTGGGCGGAGAAACTGCCCACCGGCCCGGAGCGGCTGAAAATCATCGAGCTGGTGTATTGGAAACAGTCTCACACACTCTACGGGGCGGCCCAGGCGGTGGGGTACAGTTATCGACACGCAAAATTTTTACAGCAGCAGTTCTTTTATATGGTCGCCGAAAATCTGGGGTTGGAGGAAAAGATGGGCCCCAAGAGCCAAAATTCTGATGTAAACTGATAGCGTGGTAAGATGAAAGATGGGAACAAGGATTGTTTGCTTTCTTCATTGACGTCACCTCCTGCGAATATATATGCCCCGGACGTAAAAGGGGCAGCGCCATGCAAACGGCGTCCCCAGTGCAATTCTGGTTGTCCTATGGGCCGGTGATGGGGTCTTTCCTCTCTGCCCTCTGGCGGCGCACGAGCCGCCCACCGGACGTTTTCTCCTTTCGACGGGCCGCTCCAATCGGGGCGGCTTTGTCATACAAAGGGGAAGCCCCCGGAGGTTATTTCTCCGAGGGCTGAGGGTCTGATAGCGCCTTGAAATCATCGAGGGCCTGTCGCTGTTTCCTGGTCATGCTGGAACGGGCGCGGCGTTCGCGCTCAATGTCGGCGCGGATCAGGGCTTTGATGTATCCCTGTTTGCTGGGAACTTCCGCAAGCTTTTCCAACAGGTCGGCGTCGGTGTTGTGATTCAAGTTCATGACTATGCGGGTGGTGTGGGCCGCTGTCCATGCCTTTTTTGCCGCTGAATCGGGCACGAAATCACCTCCTATAGGGCTGGGTAAAGGCGGCTTGCGCCGCCCCAGGTTCAGTCTTCGAGGGTCTTCTGGAGGTTGTCGAGAATCTTCGCCATCTTTGCGTCGCGCTTTTCGGTGTCGGTCTCCTCGTTCACCTCGCGGAGCGCATCCAGGACGAAGCGGATAAATGCCTTGAACTGGCTATCGGTCTGGCCCATGTGTACACCCCCTTTCCTTGTTGCTGATATAAGTATAGCATAGATGTACACCCATGTCAAGCACTATTTGAGAAAAACATTTACTTTATCACACCCTCTGAAAGGCGGTGAGGCCCGTTGTGGCGAAGGGTAAATATCAAAAGTGGCTGGAGCCGGACGGACTTCTGCTGCTGGAAGGTTGGGCCAGACGCGGCCTGACCGATGAACAAATTGCGCACAATATTGGCATTAGCCGGAAAACACTGGCTGAATGGAAAGTAAAATATGGTGACATAGGTGACACCCTAAAAAAGAACAAGGATGTAGCCGACATTCAGGTGGAAAATGCCCTGTTCAGGCGCGCCACCGGCTATGAAGCTACAGAAACGCGGGTAGAAGAAACCGGAGAGGGGAGCAAAACGGTGACGACCACCAAGCCAGTGCCGCCGGATGTGACGGCACAGATATTCTGGCTAAAGAATAGACGGCCTGATTTGTGGCGGGACAAGCCGGAACCGGCCAGCAGCCCCGACCAGGAAAAGGCCGCCTCCAAGCTGTTCTCCGCGCTTGAAAAGGAAGAATCTGAATGACCCTCTCCGAACTCTCCCCCAAACAGAAAACCGTGCTGAAATGGGCTTTCACACCCTCCATGCGGGACAAATACAAGGCCATCATCTGCGATGGAGCAGTCAGAAGCGGCAAGACCGTCTGCATGTTGACCGCCTTCATCCTGTGGGCCATGCGCAACTTCAACGGCCAGAACTTCGGCATCTGCGGCAAGACGGTGGCCAGCGCGGAGCGGAACATCGTCCGTCCGGCGCAGGAACAGGCGGACTTGCAGGCGTATTTCTCTCTGGCCTACCGCCGGGCGGATCATGTGCTGATGGTTCGCGGGCTGGGCCGGGAAAACCGCTTTTACATCTTCGGCGGCAAAGACGAGAGCAGCTACGCCCTCATTCAGGGCATTACCCTGGCTGGGGTGCTGTTTGACGAGGTGGCGCTTATGCCCCGTTCCTTCGTTGATCAGGCCATCGCCCGAACCCTCAGCGAGCCGCAGGCAAAGCTCTGGTTCAACTGCAACCCGGAGGGGCCGGGACACTGGTTTTACAAAGAGTGGGTTTGTCAGCCGGAAGCGCACAAGGCGCTGCATCTCCATTTCAGGATGGAGGACAACCCCATCTTGACACCGGAGCAAATCGCGGACGCCGAAAGCATGTACACCGGCGTGTTCCGTGACCGCTACATCCTGGGCCTGTGGGTGGCGGCTGAGGGCCGCATTTACGATATGTTCTCCACCGCGAACAACGTCGTTGACGCTCTCCCCGACTTGGCCGGGGAGAGCTACGTTTCCTGCGACTACGGCACGCAGAACCCCACTGTATTCCTGCTGTGGCGGCGTGTGCGCGGCTGTGAGCGGTGGGTGTGCGTCCGGGAGTATTATTATTCAGGCCGGGACAAACGCCGCCAGAAAACCGACAGTGAGTTTGCGGACGATTTGAAACGGTGGTTGGGGGAGGACAAGCCACGCGCTATTGTGGTGGACCCGTCGGCAGCTTCGTTTATCGCAGAGCTGCGGCAGCGGGGTTATGCCGTTCAAAAGGCAGACAACGACGTGCTGGATGGTATCCGGGACACGGCGCAGAGGATACAGACCGGAGAGCTGCTGTTCCACCGGGACTGCACCCACACGCTGGAGGAGTTTCGGGCGTATGTCTGGGACGAAAAGGCCAGCCAACAGGGGCTGGACAAGCCGGTGAAAGCGTCAGACCATTGCATGGACGCCATGCGCTATTTCTGCGTCACGATATTGGGGCGGCAGATCGTCAGCGTAAAGCGGCGGCCACGGGGATTGTAAGAACATAAGACGATAACGTAAGAACTTGTTATGACTTACTTGTGATTAACTTATGACTTACTTACGACTTACTCAAGAATTTACGCAAGAGCGGTGTTATAGATGGGCGGCAGAGGTTCCAGCAGCGGCGTGAGCGACAAAGGAAACGCTTACGGGTCACAATATCATACGGTTTTGAAGTCCGGCAACATCAAGTTTGTGACAAAGAACAGCCGCGATTCTGAAACACTTATGGAGACGATGACCTCCGGGCGGGTCTATGTGACCGTTGGAGGGGACGAGTTGAAGTCCATCGTGTACATGGACAAAGACAACAAACGGGTCAAAACAATAGACCTAGACCACAAGCATAAAGATACACAACCGCATACTCACCACGGCTATTTTCACAATGAAAACGACAGTGCAAAAGGGTATGCAAACCTCTCAACGGAAGAAAAGAAAATGGTTGAGAGGGTGGAAAATATCTGGTACAATAGGCATAGCAAGCGGTAGTTTAAGCCGAGGAGAACGCAGCCAAGGTTGTGGTCCCGGTGCAAATCCGGGCGCTTGCTATGCCGTAGAGCATTGAAAGATGCTTTGCGGCATTTTTATTTGGAGGTTTTGAACATGGGAGGAAGAGGCGGATACAGCGGCAAATATGCGGGTGCTGACCGTGGTTCGCTGGAGCGGATGAAAAGCCGCTATCAGAGCATTGCTGATAGGAACCGCGCAGCGGCGGGGCTAGACCCTAACAGCCCCTATTCCAGTATACGGCGCAGACAAAAGGCGGCTGAGAAAGCCTATCACAACGCAGTTGATGAGATAGCGGAAATTGACAGAGCGCTGAAATATGCGAAAAAGGGCGGTCCGTTCTAACCCATGTTGAATTTTGAAAATCTGGACAAGTTCCACTTCCCCGGCGTAGGCTCCTACGACATCCCGCCCATCGAGCCGGTGACGGACTACCCGGCGGGCGACTTCCTCCCCATCAGCGACGCCATGACCGAAAAGCACCCGGAGGGCAAGAACCTCCACTGTTTCGTGGACGATTACCGCTTCGCCCGGCTGTGGAACACGCCTGACCGGTACATCCCCATTTTGCAGCGGTTCCGGGCGGTGTGTTCGCCGGATTTTTCGACTTACACGGACATGCCGGTGGCGATGCAGATTTACAACCACTACCGCAAGCACTGGTGCGCGGCCTACTGGCAGCTCCACGGCCTGACCGTGTACCCCACCATCTCCTGGAGTACCCCGGACAGCTATTCGTGGTGCTTTGACGGGGAGCCGGCGGGCGGCATTGTGGCAGTGTCCAGCGTGGGAACACAGGCAGACAAGGAGAGCAAGCGGCTTTTCCTTGCAGGCTACGAGGAAATGATGAAACGACTTGACCCGACATGGGTCATTTTTTATGGCCGGGTTCCGGTGGAGTGCGACTGGAACGTGATTAAAATCCCGCCCAACTACGACAAAATCGTGGCGCGGCGCAAGGAGGCGAACAAACAATGATTCTCTACATGGACCGGGAGGAAGTCCCTGACGTTGAAAACATCCGTCCGGAGGTGCTGCGCTACGTGGTGGAGCAGGCGGAACGGGCCAACGGGCGGTTTGACCGCCTCCACCGGTATTATCGCGGCGACCACGACAATTTGCGCCGGGGCCAGCCGGAGCAGGACGAGGTGCGGGTAGCGGTCAACTACGCCAAATACGTGGTGGACATCGCCCTGGGCTACTACCTGGGCGACCCGGTGAAATACGACGCCAACGACACCCACGACATGGAGGGCGGCCCGGAAATCGACCTGAAAGAGCTGCTGAACTGCTACGACAACCAGCAGATCAGCGAGGTGGACGGCCGGGTAGGAAAGGGCATGGGTGTGTTCGGGGAGTGCCTGGAGCTGTGCTACGCCTCCAGCGACGCCGACCCGGAACCCCGCAGCGCCTACATTGACCCCCGGTGTGGCGTACTGGTGGAGGATTCCACCGTGGAGCACAACAAACTCTTTGCTCTGGTGTGGGAAAAACGGGAGAAAGTCTCCCACGAAAAGTATTATTTCCTCACCGTCTACACCGACCACACGGAAAAGGACTACACCTCCACCGACCTGAAAACGGCGGTGTTCCACCAGGTGAACGAGACGCGGGAGCATTTCTTTGGCGAGGTCCCCGTTATCGCCTATGAAAACAACGACGAACGGCAAGGGGATTTTGAGCAAATCATTTCCCTGATTGACGCCTATGACGACCTGATGAGCAACCGCTTCACGGACAAGAAAAAGTTCGTGGACGCGCTGCTGGTATTCTTCGGCATGTCCCTCCGGGAGGGCGACGAGGAGCGGCTGCTGAAAGACAAATTCATCGACGGCGCACCCCTGGACGCAAAGGTGGAGTACATCCAAAAGACCTTCGATGAATCCTCCGTTCAGGTGCTGGCAGACGCGGCGGTGCGGGAAATGCACAAGATGACCCTGACGGTGGACATGTCCGATGAGAGCTTTGCGGGCAACAGCTCCGGCCAGGCGTTGAAGCTGAAGCTGCTGACTATGAATCTGCTGGTGAAGAACAAAATGCGCCGCATGGAGCGGGGGCTGAAAGAGCGGCTGGTACTCTACAACCGCTGGCTGACCACCATGGGAACCATGAAGGAGGTCTCCCCCTCCGACGTGGATGTGGTGTTTGCTCTGTCCACGCCCATTAACGAGACGGAAATTGTCCAGCTTGTCACCAGCTTGCAAGGCATTGTGGACGATGAGACGCTGCTGTCTCAGCTGTGGTTCATCCGGGACCCGGCGGAGGCGGTGGAGAACGTCCGCAGGCAGCAGCAGGAGAAACAGGCGGCCTACCAACAGACCTTTGGCCTTCCCCAGCAGAACGAGGATGAGGACGCGGAAAAGGCGTCCCAGCGGGAAGGGGAGCGGAAAAAGCCGGTGGGGTTTGCGCTGCCCCAGAATGACGAATGACCTACTGGGAAAAGCGGGGCGCACAGCTGGAGCAGCTGGCCGACCGGCGCACCCGTGCCACCGCCCAGAAGGTGGCTCACCTGTACGACGAGGCGCTGAGCGGATAGAAGCGAAGATTCAGAAAATCTACACCACCTTCACCGGCAACAGCCACATCACCGAGGCGGAGGCCACGCGGCTAATGAGCGTCCAGCAGACCAAAGAGGCCCGGCGGGAGCTGGAGGAGCTGCTGGAGCGCACCACAGACCAAGCCCTCCGGCAAGAGCTGATAACCCAGCTCAACGCCCCGGCCTACGGCTACCGTATCGCCGCGCTGGAGGCCCTGCGGGATCAGGTCTATTTCGAGGCAAAGGCCATCGGAAACGACAGCGTAGCCTATACGGAAAGCCGCTTGAAAGACCTGTACGACCTGGGCTATTACCGGACGGCCTTCGACCTGTCGCAGTACGAGGGCGTGAACGTCCCCTTTTCTCAACTTTCCGGTGGACGGGTGGAGGCGGCCATCAACGCCTACTGGACGCCGGACGTGGACACGCTGGCGGGCAACTACTCCACCCGGATATGGGCGGACACCACCCAGCTGGCCGAAAACGTCCGGGACATCGTCACCCGTGGCCTGATGACCGGCGGCAACTATGCGGACATGGCGGCGGAGCTGGCGGCGCAGATGGGAGACGTGCAGTTCACCAAGAAAATGGACGCCGACGGCAGCACCCGCACCGTGGCAACCGGCAGCGGGGCGAAATACCGGGCTACGCGGCTCATCCGCACCGAGGGGAATTACATCACCGGACAGGCTAAGCTCCAGTCCATGCGGGATGCGGGCTATGAAAAGTATGAGTTCATCTGTCTGCTGGAGACCCGCACGTGCAGCGTTTGCGGCGGTCTGGACGGCAAGCAGTTCCCGGTGGCAGAGGCCCAGCCGGGGGTGAACATGAACCCCATACACCCCAACTGTCGCTGCTTCGTGTCGCCGGTGGTCTCCAAACGGCTGATGGAGGCCGGGACGCGGGGCGCACAGGTGGATGCGACGGGCAGGAAAGAGACCGTTCCGGCGAGCATGACATATCAGGAATGGTATGAGAAGTATGTGAAGGGGACAGAGCTTGAAGCGTAAAACGAAACCGCCACGGGAAACCACGGCGGTTTTCTTATGTAAATTTTTAGGAGGCGCAACATGGCACACCAAGAATTGAACATCCCCGCCAACATAAAGCTGGACGTTGACACAAACACAGCAAATATTTGTCTCAAGCTGGTAGAAAATTATCTGAACGCTCATGCCGGTAAAACTATCAAAATCGTCAATAAGGAAGATGGCGCCGTGGGGCTTTACTTTTGGGGTGCGTCGAAGCAGGTGAAGGTTGCAGAGGCCCACGGCCCGGAGGTAGACCGGCTCAACGCGGAGCTGTCTGGGGGGCGGATGCCGATATACCCGCCCCAACCGCTGGACTTGAAAAAGAAAACTGGCGAGATTCAGCCAAACGTGGTTCAACCTTTGCGCGGAGGCACGGAGTGGACAGGCGACGTTGCCACCAGAATCACCATTGACGGCGCTACGCTGTAAAATGTAGGAGGTAAAACAATGTTTCCAATTATTTTGACAGCGTTCCTCATGTTTGCCATCATCGCGGCAATCGTCGGGGTGTTCCTTCTGGTGTACATTCTGATTTACATCCCCATTTCGGCGCAGTCGTACGGGTTTGGGCGACTGGATTATGAAGAGTTCCGGGCGCTGTATGCCGCCACGCCGAACGACTGGGAGGAAGATTCGCTGGGCGTGACCTACAAAGGGCAAGGCCGCTGGATGTACTTCTATTTTGTCGGTATCGGGCAGCTGCGCTACTGGGCGTGGTATTCCCGGCGGCGGCTGGCCCGGCTGAAAGAGGAAAACCAGGAGAGCCGGGAGCGGCTGTTTCAGGCCATTCAGGAAGGCAAGCACTGAACGCAAACCATTTTGTTGACATCAACAAAATGAAAAACACATTGACAAAGGCACTGGCAACAGTGCTTTTTTCATACCCAAAACGTGACACTCCGGGGATGAAAACGACCCGGAGGACACCGAAAGGAGCATTTTTATGTACAAACACAACCACATCGGCATCCAGTTTTTCGCGGAGCCGGAACAGCCCACAGAGGGCCAGCAGGAGACCGGCGGGACTGAGCAGACCGGCGGGAACGAGCCTTTGACCTTCGACCAGTGGCTGGACAGCAACCCGGCGTACCGTTCCGAGTTTGACCGGCGGAACACCAAGGCGGTGCAGACCGCCCGGACAAAGTGGGAGCAGGAGCAGGCGGAAAACCAGGACGAGGCCACCAAGCTGGCCAACATGACCGCCGCACAGCGGGAGAAGTACCAGCTGAATAAGGACCGGGAGAAGCTGGACGCAGAGCGGGCCGCCTTCCAGCGTCAGCAGCTGGAGGTGCAGACCGGCGCGCAGCTCCAGGGCATGGGCTATGACGCGGCCTTTGCCAAGTACCTGACCGGCGCGGACGCAGAGGCCACCGCCTCCAACCTGACCGCCTTTGACGGCCTGATGCAGGCGTACAAGGCCGGAGCCGTCAAGAGCCAGATGCGGGGGCAAGGCGCACCGAAGGAACCGAAGAACACCGAAGCCCCGGACCCGTTCCTGATGGGCTTCACCGGAACAAAGAAAGGATGATTAAATCATGGCAGTGAATTATGCCAGCAAGTACGCGGACAAAATCGACGAGCGGTTTACGCTGGGCGCACTGACCGGCGGCGCGGTCAACCAGGACTATGACTGGCTGGGCGTGGAGACCGTCAACGTCTACTCTGTCCCCACCGTGGCGATGAACGACTACGCCACCACCGGCTCCAACCGCTACGGCGACCCCTCCGAGCTGGACAACGAGGTGCAGGAGATGAAGGTCAGCCAGGACCGCTCTTTCACCTTCACCATCGACAAGAAGAGCCGGGACGATACCCAGATGACCATGGAGGCGGGCGCAGCCCTCCAGCGTCAGATCGACGAGGTCATCATCCCCGAAATCGACACCTACCGGCTGGCCGCCATCTGCGCCGGAGCAGGCAGCACCGAGACCGGCACCGTGGACGCTACCAACGCCTACGACGCCTTCCTGACCGTTCAGGCCGACCTGGACGAGAACAAGGCCCCTCAGGGCGGGCGCATCTGCTACTGCTCCCCCAGCTTCTACAAGGCCATCAAGCTGGACGACAGCTTCACCAAGATGGGCGACATGGCCACCCAGATCGCCATCAAGGGCGTGGTGGGCGAAATCGACGGCGTCCCCGTGGTCAAGGTGCCCTCCAGCTATCTGCCCGACGGGGTGTATTTCGTCATCACCAACCCCGCCTGTACCCCCGCGCCCAGCAAGCTCACCGACTACACCATCCACGACAACCCTCCCGGCATCTCCGGCTGGCTGGTGGAGGGCCGTGTGCGGTATGACGCCTTTGTGCTGAACAGCAAGACCGGGGCCATCGGCGTTTACGCCTCCGCTTAATGAAGGGAGGGCGGCCCTATGACCGAGACCATCAAAGAGGCCCTGTTGTCCGACCTGACCGAGCGGCTGGGACTGGAAGAGGACGACGCCGCCCTTGTCGCCGCCCTGGAGGACGCCGGGGCAGACGTGTAGCTCTATTTGGGCTACACAGACGACGAGTGGGAGGTTGACACCCTCCCCGCCGCCATTCAGCGGAAGGTGGGACAGCTGGCCGCCCTCTATTACCAGCGGGACGCCGCCGAACTCGCCGCCGCTGGCCTGTCCTCCGTCAGCTACAAAGAGGGCGACGTGCAGCAGTCGGAAAGCTACCTCTCCCCGGCGGACTACCAGGACAAGGCGGACCGGCTGCTGGCCGCCCTTGCCCGCTACAGGCGGTGTAGTGCGCTGTGAAGGACGTTACCAAGTGGGTGACGCCCCCGTTCTGGCGCAAGGCGTGGACGCTGCACAAGGCCGTCAGCGGCGTGGACAGCTACGGCGACACTACCCGCACCTGGAACATGGACACGCCCGACTACACCGGCGAGGAGGGACAGGCCAGCGGCGTTTGCTGGCAGATTCTCAGTCGGGAAGCGGCGGTGAAGGAGTTCGGGGAGAACGTCACCGGAGCGGCGCAGTTTAACATCTTCGACGGCGCTGTGGAAATCGCAGAGTTTGACCGGTGTGTGTTCGATGGACGCACCTGGGAGGTGCGGGGCATCGCGGACCGGAGCTGGTTCCGGCATATCACCCTTGTGGAGGTGGTATTTGCATGAGCTGGAATGTGAACATGACGGGGCTGGAGGGCATCACCATCTGGCCCGAAAAGCTGGGTGACGGTGTACCAAAAGCCGTCGTCAAGGCTTGCAGGGAAAGCGCTGACAAACTGGAGACAGAGGCCAGAGAACACGTTTATGACGGCATCACCCAGCGGACGAACGCTATTTCCGAAAGCATCCACGCCTACTGCGAAAACAAAGGAGATTCCGTGGAGTTTGGCATAGGGACACAACTGAACTACGCCATCTATCACGAGATGGGCACTGGCCCCGTGGGTGACGCTGCGGGCTACCCCGGAGAACCAGAACTCGACCAACCCGTCAGCCGTGCAAAAGAAGGCTGGTGGTACTATGACGAATCGGCGGTTGGTCAGCCTTTGCCCGACACCATCCAGTTTGGCAAGCACAAAGGCGAACGCCGAGAACCACCGGGGCAGGTCAGTAACGGCCTGATTTACACCGAGGGCGTCAAACCCCAGGCGTTTATGTACAACGCCGCCCAAACGCTGCAAGACGCTATTGTGGAGACCATCGCGGAGGCTGCCGGGGAGGTGTTCGAGGAATGACAAGTGAAAGCCAGATTCTTGTGGACGCGGTTCCCGACATCCGGGAGGCGCTGGAAGGGCTGGATACCGACCTGACCTATACCGTCAGTTGTCAGTGGCCCCGGACTGCTCCCACCGCCGCGCTCATCACCGTCACCGAGCTGGACAACAGCCAGGCGGCGGGGTTGCTGGTGGTGGACCGCCTTTCCTACCAAATCGACCTGTGGGGGCCAGACGCGGACGCGCTGCGAACGCTGGCCCCATTGGTCAATGCCGCTGTCCTCTCCATCGGGTTTCTGCGCACCTACTCCGGCCCGCTGGAGCTGGAGGGCAGCAGCTATTACCGCAAGACTATGCGCTTTGGGCGCAGCGTAGACAAGCGCAGTATGCGCCTGATTGATTAGTGGTACTTTCCGCTTTGGAAACAACCACAAAACGACAAGTAAACGAAAGGAATGATAAATTATGGCAACTGTACAGGGTGAGCCCGAAATAAGAAACGTGCCGGTGGCACGTTTCCGGGCGAGTGGGATAAACGCCGCAGGCGCTCCTTTCCTGTACAGTTGCTGTTTTTCGTTCCAAAAGCGCAGGAGAATCCACTAAACGATAAATAAATGAAAGGAATGATGAATTATGGCAACTGTACAGGGTTTGGCCAGCATTGGCATTACCGTGGCCGTCAACAGCGTGGGCATGAACTACGTTCAGGACATCGGCGACATCGGCGGGTCCCCCTCCGAGCTGGACGCCACCTGCTTCAACGACAGCATGAAACACTATGTTCCGGGCGTACAGGACACCAAATCGTGGGAATGTACCTACCTGTTTGACAACGCCGACGCCGCGTCTGACTTCCGGGTGCTGAAAGCCCTCCAGGACGCGAAGAGCATTGTCCCCGTGACGGTCACGTTCCCGGACGGGACGAAGTTCGCCTCTACCGGCTACGTCAACACCTACGCCGTGGGCGCGAAGGTGGACGAACTCATCACTGCTAAGCTGGTGATGATGCTCCAGAGCGACTGGACCGTCACCAACCCCACCGCTTGACAATGACAACGGGCGGTTCCTTCGTGGGGCCGCCTAACTGAGAAAGGATGATTTAACATGGCAAATTACTATATGGCCGTGGGCGGTCAGGACTATGAGCTGCGGCTGACCGCAAAGGCCCAGGCCAACCTGGAAAGCAAGTATGGAACAACTATCACGGGTCTGCTGGCCGACGCTATCGACAAGGCCCAGATTCGGGCGGAGATGTTCAAGGCGGCGCTGAACTGGAACGGAAACGCCAACCCTATCACCAACGGCTACGATTTCTGCGACGCGCTGGTGGACGATGGTGTGGCCGGTCAGGAAGCATGGGCGGCTATCATCTGCGACCTGAACGTGGCAAGCGGCATCATTTCCGCAGCCACCCGGGACGAGATCATGAACCGGGTTCGTGGCGTCTTTGAGAACATCGGCGAGGACGACGAGGAAAACCCTACCACGGCGACGGACTGACGCTCCCGGAGCTGGTTCAGGAGGGGATCATAGCCGGAATCCCAGCCGTGGAGGTCTGGGACTGGACAATGGGCGAAATTGTCCAGCAGGTACAGGCCAAAACCGAGCGGGACCGGCGGGAACACCAGCAACAGGCCGTCATTGCCTACCGACAGGCGGAAATCACCGCTATGGCGGTGCGGGGCGGCCAGCAGCTGCCCGACCTGTGGGAGGCGTTCCCCTTCTGGACGGGTGAGGAAATCACGGATATGCGCGTGGCCAAATACAAGGCCAGGATGGAACGCTGGGTGGCCAGCGGTAAGAAGGGCGGTGAGTAAGAGTGGCGACCATCAAAGAGCTGAAAATCAAGTTCGCAGTGGACATGAACGACTATAAGGCCAAGATGAACCAGGCGGCGGAAGCTGCCCGGAACGTCCAGGCCAAAATAGACGGGCTGGGGGAATCCCTGAAAACTACCGGCGGCCTTTCCACGTCGGAGGTGTCCAAGCTGGGCCGCACCCTTTCCACTGCCGGACAACAGGCCGCAAGGCTGGGCAAACAGGCCCAGAGCCTCGCCACCGATGAGGGCCACCTGAGCCGGGCTATTCAGGAGCAGCTAGGCAAAGCGGCCGATTTGGGGCAGGAATACGACGAGTTGAAAGCCCAAACCGAGCGGCTGACAGGTATCTCGCAGACCATTAAAAGTGCCACCGAGGGGCTGGATTTGTCCACGCCATTGGAAAAGCAGCTTGAAGAGGCAAAAGCGGCGGTTGCGGAATATGACGCACAGCTTGAGCGCATACAGACCGCCATTGACCGGGCTGGCAACCAGGGGAAAGCCCTGGTGTGGATGCCTGATAACTCTTTTGCCACGCTGACGCAGGCAAACCAGGCACTGGACGCTATGGTGGAAAAGTCCGCACAGGCCGGAGAACGCTTTGAACGGCTGCGAGATGCAATTAGCACCATCGGCGCTGAAAATCTAGGCTACGCCTCCACTAAGGGCCTGAAACAGCTTGACGCTGAAATCAGCAAGTCCACAAGTCAGCTAGAGCGGCTGAGAAATCAAACCGTCTCAGCGGAATACGCCGCCACTACCTACGGTCAGCGGCTGGAGCAGGTGCGCACCGCACAGGCGGAAAATGCCGCGGCCACGCAGGAGCTGTCCGACAAGGTGGACAACCTGAGCGCTTCGCTCAGCCAATCGACATCAGGGCTGTCCCGGTTGGCAACAGCGGGCAAAACCGCCGGTTCCGCCATCTTGCGCGTGGCGGGAAACGTGGGTACGCTGGCGAAAAACGCCGCCAGCTCCGGGCTGTCCAGCCTGTGGAACCGCATCCGGGGCATCGGCAACAGCGCCAAAAGCGCGGCGGACGGCGGAGTTTCCAACCTTGTGAAGCAAATCAGGAACATCGGCGTGGTGTCGCTGGGCCTGAAGCTGTGCACCAGCCTGTTTGGGCGGCTGAGGTCTGTTGTCTCCAACTATGTCAATGAAAACGAGGAGCTGAGCAACAGCGTCACCCAACTGAAAAACGGCCTGGGGCAGGCGCTGGCCCCCGCCATCAACCTTGTGGTCAACGCCATGTCCAAGCTGCTGCCCTACATCATCGGCGTAGCTGACGCAGTGGCAAGCCTCATCACCAACATCTTCGGCACCGGCTGGACATCGGTCAGCACCGGGGCCAGCACCGCCGCCGACGCGGTGGACGACGTGGCCGACGCCACAGACGATGCAGCCGCTGCGCAGGAAGCCTATAATCGTACCGTTGCAGGGTTCGACGAAATCACCAAGCTAAACGACAACAGCAGCAGCTCCAGCGGGACTGGCAGCACAGGCTCCACCGGGGCCACTACCAGCACCACCGACGGCACCGAGGGCATCGCGGGCATCTTGCCTGAATGGTTGGCCAACATTGCCAGCCTCATCGAAAGCTCCGAATGGGCGGAGCTGGGCACTTATTTGGCCGACTGCCTGGGCAGCGCTGTGGATAAAATCTATGACGTGCTGACCAGCGAGGCAACCTACGCCAAAATCGACAGCGCGGTCAACGCTCTGACCACCACCGTCAACAGCTTTTTCAAGGAGATGAACCTGATTGACGATGAGACCGGGGACAGCATCGCCGAAAAGCTGGGCAAGACCATCGGCGCGGCCATCAACCTGGCGGCTTACACGGTCAACAGCGTGGTCACGGGCATCGACTGGAGCGAAATCGGCCTGACCATTGCCAACGTTATCAACGGCGCGGTGGAAGAGACCGACTGGAGCCAGCTGGGGACAACTGTGTCCAATGTGTTTCTGGTGTTGCCGAAAACCCTTGGTTCTGCCATCCTCAATATCGACTGGGGCGAGGTCGGCACAAGCGTCAACGAGGCGCTGACTTCGGCATTTGATGCTGTCTCCGGCTGGCTGGACAGCGTGGACTGGGGCCAGGTCGCAACGGACATCAAGGATGGAATTGCTGACGCCCTGGAAAACCTGGACGCATCTGGCATCGCAACATCGTTCAGCGCCATGCTGGGGAAAGCCTTTGGAGCCATCGGCACCATCATTAATGAGGTCATTATCACTCCATTTACCGACTGGCTGACCAACTGGGAAAACTGGGGCGAGGAAAACGGCGACTTTGACAATGTCGGGTTGAACATCCTGTACGGCATTCTCAACGGTATCGGCAACGCGCTCACCAACATCGGCACCTGGATCTATGACAACATCCTGACCCCGTTCATTGATGGGTTCAAGTCCACCTTTGGCATCAACAGCCCGGCCACGAACGAAGAACTTCTGACAGCTGCGGGATATGTGGGCGAAGGTATCCTCAACGGTATTGCATCGGTGTTCACCAATATCGGGACATGGGTGCAAGATAACATTTTGACGCCTATATCAAACGCTATAGACAACGCCGGTGAAACGGTGGTGAGCGTTGGCGTGGCCCTCTCCGACACCGCCAGCGACGTGTGGAACACCTTCAAAACGGCATGGGGAAAACTCTCCGGGGTGGCGGTCTCCATTGCAAACAGTTTGGCCAGCACTGCCAGCAGCCTGTGGAACACGTTCA
>MSHH01000034.1:0-16050 GCA_001941075.1 Oscillospiraceae bacterium Zagget6
GAATTTTAAATGCTTTTGCCCTGCGGAAAAATCTCCGGCAAATCCCCGACGATTTGATTTTTCCCGAAAATCGAAAAGTTTTTTCAAATTTTCCTTGACGAGAGCGAAAAAGTGTAGTATGATACGAAAAGCGCACTGGTAAAGGTGCGTGTGCGATGACGCGGGAGATTGCGGACGCTGTCCGGTAACTTCCGCTGAGTATGTCCGAACCGGATTCGGGCGGCTGTGTTTTTTGCGCTTTGCGTTCCGCAGTGCCGTGGGACCCTTGCGGCTCAGCCGACAGATTCTGTCGGCTTTTGCTGTGACCTGACACGATACACGCGGCGTGGTGTACAAAATTTCCCGCCCGGAGCCACCGATTTTGGTCATGTACAATCATGTACGAAACAGGAGGAAAAACCATGGCTAACCAATCTATCCGCATTCGCCTGAAGGCTTACGACCACCAGCTCATCGACCAGAGCGCCGAGCGGATCGTCGAGACTGCCAAGCGCACCGGCGCTTCCGTCTCCGGCCCCATCCCGCTGCCCACCAAGAAAGAGGTCGTCACCATCCTGCGCGCCGTCCACAAGTACAAGGACTCCCGTGAGCAGTTTGAGCGCCGTACCCACAAGCGCCTGATCGACATCCAGAACCCCACCCCCAAGACCGTGGAGTCCCTGATGAATTTGCAGCTGCCGGCGGGCGTGGATATCGAGATCAAGCTGTAATCGGCGGTCTCAGTTAAGTCCCGCGTTGGACGCGGGCAACCAAACCTTGTTGAACCCGATTCCCGGCCTCTTGTGTACCGGGAGGGTCATGTTGGAAGGCCCGGCAAGCCCAATCTGCCCCAGCGCCTTTCAACCAATAACCTTATTTAAGGAGGAAACATCCAAATGGCCAATACGCAGAAGGCAATCATTGGCAAGAAGGTCGGCATGAGCCAGATCTTCGACGCCGATGGCAAGGTCATCCCCGTCACTGTCATCGAAGCGGGCCCCTGCACCGTGGTGCAGAAAAAGACCGCTGAGAAGGACGGCTATGAAGCCGTTCAGTTGGGCTTCCTGCCCACCACCGAAAAGCACCTGACCATGGCGCAGAAGGGCCACCTGAAAAAGGCGACCGACGAGAACCTGCGGGTGCTGAAAGAAGTCAAGTTCACCGACGCCGACAAGCTGGACGTGGGCGACGTGCTGCACGCGGACGTGTTCGCCGAGGGCGAGCACATCGACGCCACCGCCACCAGCAAGGGCAAGGGCTACGCCGGCGTTATCAAGCGCCACGGCGCGCACCGCACCCCCATGAGTCACGGCGGCGGCCCTGTCCATCGTCATGCCGGTTCTATGGGCTCCACCTCTACCCCCTCCCGTATCCGCAAGGGCAAGATCGGCGCGGGTCAGATGGGCAACGAGCAGGTCACCATCAAGAACCTGGAAGTCGTCAAGGTCGATCCTGAGATCAACCTGATCGCCGTGCGGGGCGCAGTTCCCGGTCCCAAGGGCGGCATCGTGGTCCTGAAAGCCACCACCAAGGTCGTCAAGGCGAAGCAGGCCGGCGCGTCCATCAGCCTCAATCCCCAGAAGGCTTCCGGTCGTAACCCGCAGAAGGCTTCCGCGAGAACGCACTGATAAAGGGAAGGAGAGATTTTCATGCCTAAGGCTAACGTTTATGATTTTTCCGGCAATCAGACCGGCGAAATCGAACTGAACGAGGCGATTTTCGGCATCGAGCCGAACGAAGCCGCCGTTCACGCAGTGGTCAAGAACCATCTGGCCAACTGCCGTCAGGGCACGCAGTCCGCTCTGACCCGCGCTGAGGTTTCCGGCGGCGGCAAGAAGCCCTGGAGACAGAAGGGCACCGGCCGCGCCCGTCAGGGCAGCACCCGCAGCCCTCAGTGGACCCACGGCGGCGTGGTGTTCGCACCCAAGCCCCGCTCCTATCGCTACACCCTGAACAAGAAGCTCAAGCGCCTGGCGCTCAAGAGCGTCCTGTCCGACAAGGCCCAGAACGGCCGCGTCTTCGTCATCGACAGCCTGGAGATGGACGAGATCAAGACCAAGAAGATGGTCAACCTGCTGGGCGCCGTGGACGCCGGTAAGTCCGTCGTCGTCACCGACGGCGTCAACGAGAACGTCATCCTGTCCAGCCGGAACATCCCCGGCGTCGTCACCACTCCCGCCGACATCCTGAACGTTTACGACATCGTGAACGCCAAGAGCCTGGTGGTTGACAAGGCTGCCCTGGCTACCATCGAGGAGGTTTATGCGTAATGACTGCTTATGATATGATTCGGAAGCCCGTCGTTACCGAGGCTTCCATGGCCGCCACCGCTGAGCGCAAGTACACCTTCGTGGTGGATAAGCGCGCCACCAAGAACGAGATCGCCAAGGCTGTGGAAAAGCTCTTTGACGTGAAGGTGGAAAAGGTCAACACCATCAACTACGACGGCAAGAAAAAGCGCATGGGCGCGGGCCGTCCCGGTAAGCGGCCCGACTGGAAAAAGGCCATCGTCACGCTGACCGAGGACTCCAAGACCATTGAGCTGTTTGAAGAAATGGTGTAAGGAGGGTAACGCAAATGGCTATCAAAACGTATAAGCCCACGACTCCGGCGCGCCGCAACATGACTGTGTCCGCCTTCGAGGGCGTGGATAAAAAGGCCCGGCCTGAGCGCAGCCTCACCAAGAAGCTGAAAAAGAGCGCAGGCCGCAACAACACCGGCCGCATCACCGTCCGTCACCAGGGCGGCGGCAACAAGAAGATCTACCGCATCATCGACTTCAAGCGGGATAAGGCTGGCATGGCCACCGTTCTCCGCCTGGAGTACGATCCCAACCGCACCGCCAACATCGCCCTCATCCAGCATGAGGACGGCACCAAGGCTTATATCATCGCCCAGTCCGGTCTGAAGGCCGGCGACATGGTGGAGTCCGGCCCCGAGGCCGACATCAAGCCCGGCAACTGCCTGCCCCTGGCCAACATCCCCGTTGGCACCGTCATCTCCTGCATCGAAATGCACACCAATCACGGCGCACAGCTGGTGCGCGCCGCCGGTGAGCAGGCCCAGCTGATGGCTAAGGAGAACGGCTACGCCCAGGTCCGCCTGCCCTCCGGCGAGTACCGGCTCATCAAGCTGGACTGCCGTGCGGTCATCGGCGGCATCGGCAACGAGGACCACGGTAACATCCACATCGGCAAGGCCGGTCGGAAGCGTCACATGGGCGTCCGTCCCACCGTCCGCGGCTCCGTGATGAACCCCAACGACCATCCCCACGGCGGCGGCGAAGGCCGCGCCCCCGTTGGCCGTCCTGGTCCTGTCACTCCCTGGGGCAAACCCGCTCTGGGCTACAAGACCCGCGACAAGAAGAGCCGTACCGAGAAGTTTATCGTTCGCCATCGTAAGACGAAGTAAGGAGGCAAGCTGGAATGAGCAGATCCGTTAAGAAAGGCCCCTTCTGCGCCCCCGAGCTGCTGAAGAGAGTCGATGAAATGAACAAGACGGGCGAGAAGAAGATCCTGAAAACCTGGAGCCGCAGCTCCACCATCTTCCCCTCCTTCGTCTCCCACACCTTCAACGTTTACAACGGGAAGCGGTTCATCCCCGTCTATGTGACCGAGGATATGGTCGGCCACAAGCTGGGCGAGTTCGCTCCCACCCGTACCTTCAAGGGCCACAGCGGTGGCAAGACCAAGTAAGGAGGAGAGCAAAATGAGTGAAGCAAAAGCAAGCCTGGACTTCGCGCGCATCTCTCCCCGCAAGGTGAATGTCGTCTGTGAGCTGATCCGGGGCAAGGACGTGGAGATGGCCACCGCCATCCTGGAGCATACCCCCAAGGCCGCCTCTGAGTACCTCATCAAGCTGGTCAAGAGCGCCGCAGCCAACGCCGAGAACAACCACGGCATGGACGCCGACAAGCTGGTGGTCAAGGCCGCCTACGCTGACGCCGGTATGACCATGAAGCGGATGCAGCCTGTTTCCAAGGGCCGCGGCTATCGCATCAACAAGAGAACTTCCCACATCACCGTCGTGGTGGCGGAGAAAGAATAAGGAGGCAGATCTATGGGACAGAAAGTGAATCCCCACGGTTTCCGCGTGGGCGTCATTAAGGACTGGGATTCCCGTTGGTATGCCCGCAGCGATAAGGTCGGCGACCTGGTCGTGGAGGACAACAAGATCCGCAAGTACCTGAAAAAGACCATGTACGCCACCGGCGTGCCGAAGATCGAGATCGAGCGGGACAACTCCAAGGTGGTCATCTATGTCCACTGCGCCCGCCCCGGCATGATCATCGGCAAGGACACCACCGAGATCGAGCGCATCCGCGGCGAAGTCGAGAAGATGATCGGCAAGCCCGTCGTCCTCAACATCGTCGAGGTCAAGCGCAATGAGGTGGACACCACCGCTCAGCTGGTTGCCGAGAACATCGCCCAGCAGCTGGAGAAGCGTACTTCTTTCCGCCGCGCCATGAAGAACTCCATCGGCCGCGCTATGCGCGCCGGCGCCAAGGGCATCAAGGTCACTCTGGCTGGCCGTCTGAACGGCGCTGAGATCGCCCGCAGCGAGTCCTATCACGAGGGCACCATCCCCCTGCAAACCCTCCGGGCCGACATCGACTACGGCTTCGCTGAGGCCGCCACTACCTATGGCCGCATCGGGATCAAGGTCTGGGTCTACAAGGGAGAGGTCCTCCAGCAGACCCTGCGGACCACCCCCCGTACCATCGACCTTTCCAAGCCCTACCGGGAGCACAGCGACCGTCCCCGCCGTGGCTGCGGCTATCGCGGCGGCGACCGCCAGAACGGTGACCGTCGTTCTTCCTACAACAACAACCGCAGCAATAACCGCCAGAACGGTACTGGCGCACCTCGCAGAGAAGGAGGAGACCGCTGATGCTGCTGCCTAAGAGAGTAAAGTACCGCAAGCAGATGCGTGGCCGTATGACCGGCAAGGCGCTGCGCGGCAATGAAGTCAACTATGGCGAATACGGCCTCCAGGCGCTGGAGCCGGCATGGATCACCTCCCGCCAGATCGAGGCCGCTCGTGTGGCCATGACCCGTTACACCAAGCGCGGCGGCAAGGTCTGGATCAAGATCTTCCCCGACAAGCCCGTCACCCAGCAGCCCGCCGAGACCCGAATGGGCAAAGGCAAAGGCTCCCCTGAGTACTGGGTCGCCGTGGTAAAGCCCGGCCGCGTCATGTTCGAGATCGGCGGCGTTTCCGAGGATGTCGCTAAGGAGGCCCTGCGTCTGGCCAGCCACAAGCTGCCCATCAAGACCAAGGTCGTCAAGAAAGCGGTAGAGGAGGTTGAGGCGTAATGAAGGCAACTGAAGTTCGCGGCATGACTCCCGCTGAGCTGGAGACCAAGCTGGATGAGCTGAAGAAGGAGCTGTTCAACCTGCGCTTCCAGAACGCTACCAACCAGCTGCACAACCCCGGCAAGATCGCCGATGTCAAGAAGGACATCGCCCGCGTCAAAACCATCATCCGTGAGAAGCAGATCGCTTCCGCAGGCCGCTAATTAGGAGGATTTATCAATGGAAAGAACTTCTTCCCGTAAAACCAGAGTCGGCCTGGTCGTTTCTGATAAGATGGACAAAACCATCGTGGTGGCCATCGCCGACCGTGTGGCTCACCCGCTGTATAAGAAGATCGTCAAGCGCACCTACAAGCTCAAGGCCCATGACGAGAACAACGAAGCCCGCGTGGGCGACCGCGTTCGCGTGATGGAGACCCGCCCTCTGTCCAAGGATAAGCGCTGGAGACTGGTCGAGATCGTCGAGAAAGCGAAGTAAGGAGGTACCGGTATGATCCAGGAAGAAACCTATCTGAAGGTCGCCGACAATACCGGCGCCAAGGTGCTGAAAACCATCCGGGTGCTGGGCGGTTCCCGGCGGAAGTATGGCAACATCGGTGATGTGGTCGTCGCCTCTGTGCGCAAGGCCACGCCCGGCGGCCAGGTGAAGAAGGGCGACGTGGTCAAGGCCGTCATCGTCCGCACCGCCAGCGGCGTCCGCCGCGCCGACGGCTCCTATGTCCGTTTCGATGAGAACGCCGCCGTCATCATCAAGGAAGACAAGACCCCCCAGGGCACCCGTATCTTTGGGCCGGTGGCTCGTGAGCTGCGCGACAAAGAGTATCTGAGGATCCTGTCCCTGGCTCCCGAAGTAATTTGAGGAGGTACCCAGGCATGAACAATATGAACGTAAAGCAGGGCGACAAGGTCGTCGTGCTGTCCGGCAAGGACAAGGGCACCGTGGGCGAGATCCTCGTCGCCATGCCCAAGAGCGGCAAAGTCGTCGTCAAGGGCGTCAACGTCTGCTCCTGCCACACCAAACCCCGTCGTCAGGGCGACGAGGGCGGCATCATCCAGAAGGAATGCCCCATCTATGTGTCCAAAGTGATGCTGGTCTGCCCCAAGTGCGACAAGCCCACCCGCGTGGGCCACACCGTCAAGGATGTTGACGGCAAGAAGAAGAGCGTCCGCGTCTGCAAGAAGTGCGGCGCCGAAATCTGAGAAAGGAGCGGAAACTGTAATGCCTGAATTGAAGGATAAATACACGCAGGAAGTCGCTCCTGCTCTGATGCAGAAGTTCGGCTACAAGTCCGTCATGCAGATCCCCAAGCTGGAGAAGGTTGTCGTCAACTGCGGCGTGGGCGAGGCCAAAGAGAACGCCAAGGTGCTGGACGCCGTCGTCAACGACATCGCCACCATCACCGGCCAGAAGCCCGTCATCACCAAGGCCAAGAAGTCCATCGCTAACTTCAAGCTCCGTGAGGGTATGCCCATCGGCGTCAAGGTCACCCTGCGCCAGGACAAAATGTGGGAGTTTGTGGACCGCCTGTTCAACGTGGCCCTGCCCCGTGTCCGCGACTTCCGCGGCATCAACCCCGACGGCTTCGATGGCCGCGGCAACTATGCCCTGGGCGTCAAGGAGCAGCTGATCTTCCCCGAGATCGAGTACGACAAGATCGACAAGATCCGCGGCATGACCATCGCCTTTGTCACCACCGCACAGACCGACGAAGAGGGCCGCGAGCTGCTGACCATGCTGGGCGCGCCCTTCACCAAGTAAGAGAGGAGAAAACACATGGCTAAACTGTCTATGAAACTCAAGCAGCAGAGAGAGCCCAAGTTCTCCACTCGCCGCTACAACCGTTGCAAGATTTGCGGCCGTCCTCACGCTTACCTGCGGGACTACGGCGTCTGCCGTATCTGCTTCCGGGAGCTGGCCTATAAGGGCGAGATCCCCGGCGTGAAGAAAGCCTCCTGGTAATCAGGAACTTCGATTCCCATTCCGGTGCGGTGCGCCCAGCGCGTACCGCACCGGTTTGCCGGAGAATTACAAATTAATCCGACAGGAACCGGCGAAGGAGCGAAAAACAGAAACGCCCGGCCCCGTGGAAAGTGCTTTCTTCTCAAAAAGAGGGAAAGTTGACCAGAGGGCCGAAGAAGTTTCTCCAAAAATTTGGAGACTTCTCCCCTTTTTTCTGTTGCTTTTTCCCGCCATTTCTGTTAGATTATATACGAGCGTCAGCCGTCAAGGAGGACCTGCCCGGTTGCGGGCAGAGCTCTGCGAAACACCGGCGCCCGGAACAGAGGAGATACAGTCCAACCCGGTCGAAACTCCCTGTAACCTTTTTGCGTCACCGGGGTAGTCTCGGTGATTATTTTTTAGGAGGTCAGTTTATGCACATCACAGATCCCATCGCAGATATGCTTACCCGTATTCGCAATGCGAGCAACGCCAAGCATACCACTGTTGATGTCCCCGCTTCCAACATGAAGAAGTCCATCGCCAAGATCCTGCTGGAGGAAGGTTATATCAAGAACTACCAGCTCATCGACGACGGGACCCAGGGCATCATCCGCATCACGCTGAAGTACAACGGCAATGAGAAGGCCATCACCGGCCTGCGCCGGGTGTCCAAACCCGGCCTGCGCGTCTATGCGGGCGCCAGCGAGCTGCCTAAGGTCCTCCATGGCCTGGGCATTGCCATTGTTTCCACCTCTAAGGGCGTCATGACCGACAAGGCCGCGCGGGAAGCGCACATCGGCGGCGAGGTCCTGGCGTACGTCTGGTAAGGAGGGTATCGAACTATGTCTCGAGTTGGCAGAATGCCTATCACCATCCCCGCCGGGGTGACGGTGAACGTTGCAGAGGGCAATGTCGTCACCGTGAAAGGCCCCAAGGGTGAGCTGACCCGCGGCTTTGCGCCGCAGATCGGCATCCAGGTGGAGGGTACGGAGATCATCTGCACCCGCCCCAACGACGCCAAGGAAAACCGCGCCCTGCACGGCACCACCCGTTCCATCCTGAACGGCATGGTGGTGGGCGTTTCCACCGGCTTCACCAAGGAGCTTCAGGTCAACGGTATCGGCTACCGTGTGGCCAAGGAGGGCAAGACCCTGGTGATGAACATCGGCTACTCCCATCAGGTCAAGATGGACGAGGTCCCCGGTATCACCATCGAAGTGCCCGATCCCAACAAGATCCTCATCAAGGGCTGTGACAAGCAGCAGGTCGGCCAGTTCGCCGCCGTTGTCCGCAGCAAGCGTCCTCCCGAGCCTTATAAGGGCAAGGGCATCAAGTATGCCGACGAAGTCATCCGCCGTAAGGAAGGCAAGACCGGCGCCAAGAAGAAGTAATAAGGAGGTGTGCCAATTATGATTAATCGACCCAATACCAACGCTCAGCGTTTAAAGCGCCATAAGCGCGTCCGTGCGAAGATCTCCGGCACGCCCGAGAGACCCCGCCTGAATGTATTCCGCAGCGAGACCAACATCTACGCCCAGGTCATCGACGATGTCAACGGCGTGACCCTGGTCTCCGCTTCCTCCCTGGAGAAGGGCTTCACCTGCGAGGGCGACAAGAAAGCCGCCGCCCGTCAGGTGGGCAAGACCGTAGCCGAGCGCGCCAAGGCCAAGGGCATCGACACCGTGGTGTTTGACCGCGGCGGTTATGTCTATCATGGCCGCGTACAGGCCCTGGCCGAAGGCGCCCGCGAGGGCGGCCTGCAATTCTAAGCGAAGGAGGAACGAACATGCCTAGATATGAAAAAGAGGCCAGCGAATATATTGAGAAGCTGGTTTATCTGAACCGCGTCAGCAAGACCGTCAAGGGCGGCCGTGTCATGAAGTTCTCCGCGCTGATGGTCATCGGCGACGGCAAGGGCCGCGTGGGTTATGGCCTGGGCAAGGCCGCTGAGGTCCCCGAAGCCATCCGCAAGGGCATTGAGGACGCCAAGAAGAACATGATTACCGTGTCCATGTCCGGCACCACCATCCCCCACGAGGTCATCGGCGAGTTCTCCGCTGGCCGCGTGCTGATGAAGCCCGCTGCCCCCGGTACCGGCGTCATCGCCGGCGGTCCCGTCCGTGCCGTCATGGAGGCCGCTGGTATCTCCGACATCCGTACCAAGTGCCTGCGCTCCAACACCCCGCAGAACGTGGTCTCCGCCACCTTCGCCGGCCTGAAGAGCCTGCGTACTCCTGAGCAGGTCGCCAAGACCCGCGGCAAGAACGTGGAAGAGCTGTAAGGAGGAACCGACAATGGCAAATCTGAAAATTAAGCTCGTCAAGAGCCTGAACGGTCGCATCGCCCCCCACAAGGCGACTGCCGCCGCCCTGGGCCTGCGGAAGATCGGGGACGTGACTGTCCAGCCCGACAACGCCGCCACCAGGGGCAAGATCGCACAGATCGGTTACCTGCTCCAGGTCACCGAAGAACAGTAAGGAGGGCCAGAACATGGAACTTTACAACCTGTCTCCCGCGCCCGGCTCCACCTCCGCACCCAAGCGCAAGGGCCGCGGCGCCGGTTCCGGCAACGGCAAGACCGCTGGTCGCGGTCACAAGGGCCAGAAGGCCCGTTCCGGCGGCGGCGTCCGCATCGGGTTTGAGGGCGGCCAGATGCCTCTGGCCCGCCGTATCCCCAAGCGCGGATTCAACAACATCTTTGCCAAGCGCCTGGACGCCATCAACGTCTCCGCGCTGAATAAGTTTGAGGACGGCTCCACCGTCAACCTCCAGACCCTGCTGGATGCGGGGGTCCTGACCCAGTGCAAGTACGGCGTGAAAGTTCTGGGCAACGGTGAGATCACAAAGAAGCTGACCGTCCAGGCCACTGCTTTCTCCGCCTCCGCCAAGGAGAAGATCGAAGCCGCAGGAGGAAAGGCTGAGGTGATCTAAATGATTGAGACGATTCGCAACGCCTGGAAGGTTCCAGAACTGCGCAGAAAACTCATCTACGTTGCTTTCATCTTGGTCATTTTCCGCCTGGGGAACAACATCCCCGTCCCCTTCATCGACACCACCGGGTTGGAGAGCTACTTCACCGCCGCCTCCAACAACATCCTGGGCCTGATGAACGTCATGTCCGGCGGCTCCTACAGCCGGGCCACCATGCTGGCGCTGTCCATCCAGCCCTATATCAACGCCTCCATCATCATCCAGCTGCTGACTGTTGCCATTCCCGCCCTGGAGCGGATGCAGCGGGAAGGCGGCGAGGCCGGGCGGAAACGCCTGGAGCAGATCACCCGGTACACCACCCTGGGGCTGGGCCTGCTGCAAGGCTTCGGCTACTATATGCTGATCCGTTACAACGGCCTGCTGGAGGATGAGTCCATTTGGGCGGCCATCGTCATCATCGCCACCTTTACCGCCGGTTCCGTCTTTGTCATGTGGCTGGGCGAGCAGATCACCGAGAACGGTGTGGGCAACGGCATTTCCATTCTGCTGTTCGCCGGCATCATCTCCCGTGTGCCCAACGCTGTATACTATATGTACGTGGGCGCGAAGAACTGGTTCTCTGGCAACACCGACGCCGACCTGGTGTTGCACCCCGCCTTTATCCCGGTCATTATCATCGGTGTGGCGGCGATCCTCATCGCCGTGGTGTTCATCACCCTGTCCGAGCGTCGCATCCCCGTCCAGTACGCCAAGCGCGTGGTGGGTCGGAAGATGTACGGCGGTCAGTCCACCACCATCCCCATGAAGGTGAATATGTCCGGCGTTATGCCCATCATCTTCGCTCAGACCATCGCCTCCCTGCCCGCCACCATCGCGGCCTTTGTGCCCAGCCTGGCCAACTCCTGGTTCATGCAGGTGTTTGACACAGATACGGTGCTCTACAACGTGATTTACGTGTTGCTCATCGTCGGGTTCGCCTACTTCTACGCCACGATTCAGTTCAACCCCGTGGAAGTGGCCAACAACCTGAAGAAGCAGGGCGGCTTCATCCCCGGCTTCCGGGCGGGCCGTCCCACTGCCGAGTTCCTGAGCAAGGTGCTGAACCGCATCACTCTGTTCGGCGCGATCTACCTGGCGGTCATCGCCGTCATCCCCAACATCACTGGCGCGATTTTCAACGTCTCTGCCCTGGCAATCGGCGGCACCTCCGTTCTGATCGTCGTTTCCGTGGCGCTGGAGACTCAGCGGGCACTGGAAGCGCAGATGATGATGAAGCAGTACAAAGGCTTCCTGGGCTAAGAGAAAGGTGGAAAAGCAATGAAACTGATTCTTTTGGGCGCGCCCGGCGCGGGCAAAGGCACCCAGGCTGAGATCATCAGCAAGAAGCTGAACATCCCCACCATTTCCACCGGCAACATCCTCCGGGCCGCCGTGAAAAACGGCACCCCCGTGGGGCTGAAAGCCAAGGAGTATATGGACGCCGGCAAGCTGGTGCCCGATGAGGTCATCATCGGCGTCATCAACGAGCGGCTCCAGGAGGCGGACTGCCAGAAGGGTTATATCCTGGACGGCGTACCCCGCACCATCGCTCAGGCGGAGGCTATGGAGGCCGCAGGCATCACCTTCGACGCCGTGGTATCCATCGAAGTCTCCGACGAGGAGATCGAGCAGCGCATGACTGGTCGCCGCACCTGCCTGGCCTGCGGCGCCACCTACCATGTGGTGGCCAACCCGCCCAAGGTGGAAGGCGTTTGCGACCTGTGTGGCCAGCCCCTGACCCAGCGCAAAGACGACAAGCCTGAGACCGTCAAGGCCCGCCTGGTGACCTACCACGAGCAGACTGAGCCGCTGAAGGGCTTCTACGAGGCCCGCGGCCTGCTGAAAGTCGTCCCCAACCAGGGCGGCATCGAGGCCACCAACGCCGCGATCATGAAAGTCCTGGGCGAATAATGGCTGCGGTACTGCGTCTGGTGCCGGTGGAAGAACACCGGCGGAAGATGATGCGCAAAGCGGGCAAGCTCTCCGGCGAGGCGCGGGCATACGCCGCCTCGCTGGTGCGGCCCGGCATCACCACCAGGGAGATCGACAAAGCCCTCTACAAGTTCATCCGCAGCCACGGAGGTTACCCCAACTTCTACCACCTGTACGGCTTCCGGGGCAGCGCCTGTATGTCCATCAACGATGAGATCATCCACGGCGTTCCCGGCAACCGGCGGCTGGAGGAGGGGGACATTATCTCCATCGACACGGGGGCCTGTGTGGGGGAGTACCACCTGGATAAGCAGGGCGCGCCCCACGGCGGGTTCCACGGCGACTGCGCCGGGACTTACCCGGTGGGCAAAATCAGCCCGGAGGCCCAGCGGCTCATCGACGTGACGGAGCAATCCTTCTGGGAGGGCATCCGCAACGCCGTGGCCGGAAATCGGGTCTCAGACATCTCCCGGGGCGTCCAACAGTACGTGGAGGGCAATGGGTTCTCCATTGTCCGGGAGTTCGTGGGCCATGGCATCGGCAACGAGGTCCATCTGGCCCCGGAGGTCCCCAACTACGTCATGGACCACTATCCCGAGGGCAACCCCCGGCTGAAAAAAGACATGACCATCGCCGTAGAGCCGATGGTCAACGCCGGAACGGCTAAGATCCGCAAGAAGATCATGCCCGACGGCTGGGAAGTGATTTTGACCGCAGACGGCCAGCTCGCTGCCCATTACGAAAATACCATTCTCATCACAGAGGGAGAGCCTGAGGTTCTGACCCTGTGCGGAGACTGATATATGCAGGAAATCCACCCCTACGAAATCGTTCTCTCCTTAGCCGGCCATGATGAAGGAAAGCTGTTCGTTGCCATTGGCAGCGACGGCGACTATCTCTTGCTGGCGGACGGAAAGGGGAGAAAGCTGGACGCGCCCAAACGGAAAAAGCGCAAGCATCTCCGGGGCGTGGGGACCAGCGCACATCCGGCAATCCAACGATTGCAGAGAGGCGAGCCGGTCACTGATAAGCAAATCCGTTGTGCCCTGGCCGCCTTCCGCGAATCAGAACATCCCAACTTTTAGGAGGCCGCTCTCATGTCCAAAGAAGATATGATCGAACTGGAGGGTGTTGTCGTTGAGGCGCTGCCCAATACCACCTTTATGGTTGACATTGGCAAGGGCCACACCATTCTGGCCCACATCTCCGGCAAGCTCCGCATGAACTATATCAGGATCCTCCCTGGGGATAAGGTGACAGTCCAGATGTCTCCTTATGATCTGACCCGCGGCCGGATCACCTGGAGAAGCAAATGAACCTGATCCACATCGTCGTCAGGTGCGGTGGAGGAAGCCCTCTGGACAAGGGAACCCTTCACGCAGCAAAACAGGAGGTAAAACGATGAAAGTAAGACCGTCCGTTAAGCCCATGTGCGAAAAGTGCAAGGTCATCAAGCGCAAGGGCAGAGTTATGGTGATTTGTGAAAATCCCAAACACAAACAGCGTCAAGGCTAATAAGGAGGTGTATTGATAAATGGCACGTATTTCCGGCATCGACCTGCCCCGTGATAAACGAATCGAGATCGGCCTGACCTATATCTATGGTATCGGCCTGACCAGCTCCAAGAAGATCCTGGCCGCCACCGGCATCAACCCCGACACCCGTGTTCGGGACCTGACCGAGGCAGAGGAATCCGCCCTGCGCGAAGAGATCGGCAAGCACTACACCGTCGAAGGTGACCTGCGTCGTAACGTCGCTATGGACATCAAGCGCCTCATCGAAATTGGCTCCTATCGTGGCACCCGTCACCGCAAGAGCCTGCCCGTCCGTGGTCAGCATTCCAAGAACAATGCCCGTACCCGTAAGGGCCCCAAGAAGACCATTGCTAACAAGAAGAAGTAAAGGAGGGATATACAATGGCCGCTAACAAGAAGAAGGTCGTGCGCAAGCGCAAAGACCGTAAGAGTGTGGAGAAGGGCGCAGTGCATATCCGCTCCTCCTTCAACAACACAATGGTTACCATCACCGACACCCAGGGCAACGCCCTTTCCTGGGCTTCCTCCGGCGAGATGGGCTTCCGTGGTTCCCGGAAATCCACTCCCTACGCCGCCCAGACCGCTGCCGAGACCGCTGCCAAGGCCGCTATGGAGTTTGGCCTGAAGAGCGTCGAGGTCTATGTGAAGGGTCCCGGCGCCGGCCGTGAGGCTGCCATCCGTGCGCTCCAGGCCGCCGGTCTGGAGGTCACCATGATCAAGGATGTCACCCCCGTTCCCCACAATGGCTGCCGTCCTCCCAAGAGAAGACGTGTCTGATCGCAGCAAAGGAGGATATTGAAACATGGCAAGAAATATGCAGCCCATTGCCAAGCGCTGCAAGGCGCTGGGCCTGTCCCCCGCAGTGATGGGGTATTCCAAGAAAACCACCAACCGCAACCCCAAGGGCCAGATGCGCCGCAAGCAGTCCGAGTACGGGATGCAGCTGAACGAGAAGCAGAAGGTCAAGTTCGTCTATGGCGTTCAGGAGAAGCAGTTCCACGCCTATTACGAGAAGGCCGCCGCCGCCAAGGGCATCACCGGTGAGGTCCTGCTGACCACCCTGGAGCGCCGCCTGGACAACGTGGCGTTCCGCGCCGGTTTCGCTATGACCCGCCGCGAGGCCCGTCAGCTGGTTTCCCACGGCCACTTCCTGGTCAACGGCAAGTCGGTCAACATCCCCTCCTACCTCATCAAGGCCGGGGATACCGTCGAGGTCAAGGCCAAGAGCCGCTCCTCTGTGAAGTTTAAGCGCTTCCTGGGCGAGGACGCTATCGCTGTCACCCTGCCCGCGTGGATCGATCGCCCTGTCAAGGACGACCTGAAGGTTAATATTGTTCGTCTGCCTGAGCGTGCCGACATCGACTTCCCCGTGGAAGAGCACCTCATCGTCGAGCTTTACTCTAAGTAATTAGTAACCCTCAGATATTGGTGAGCTGTCAAACCAACAAGGTACGTCTCGTACCGCAGATGAGGAGGGTAAAACTTATATGGTAGAAATCGAAAAGCCGCGCATTGAGTGCATCGAAGACCCTGGCGACAATTCGTATGGTAAATATGTTGTCGAGCCGCTGGAGCGGGGGTATGGTACGACCCTGGGCAACGCCCTGCGCCGTATCCTGCTCAGCTCCCTGCCCGGCACCGCCGTGACTACCATCAAGATCGCCGGTGTGCAGCACGAGTTCTGCACCATCCCCGGCGTGAAGGAAGACGTAACGCAGATCGTCCTCAACGTCAAACAGATCATCGCCAAGCTGCACAGCAACGGCACCAAGCGGGTGTATATCCAGGCCAGCGGCGAGGGCAAAGTCACCGCCGGGGACATCAAGTCTGACGGCGAGGTGGAGATCCTCAACCCGGATCTGCTCATCGCCACCCTGGGCGCCGACGCCACCCTGAACATGGAACTGACCCTGAGCCAGGGCCGGGGCTATGTGCCCGCCGACCGGAACAAGCCCGCGCAGACCATCATTGGCGTTATCCCGGTAGATTCCATCTATTCCCCGGTCATCAAGGTCAACTACACGGTGGAGAACACCCGTGTTGGCAACATGACCGACTACGATAAATTGACCCTGGAGGTCTGGACGGACGGCACCATCTCCGCACGGGACGCCGTTTCGCTGGGCGCAAAGATCCTCTGCGACCACTTCGTCCTCTTTACCGACCTGTCTGACACGGTGGGCACCCGCTCCACCGTGGTGGAAAAGCCGGAGACCCAGCACGACAAGATGCTGGAAATGACCATCGAAGAGCTGGACCTGTCCGTGCGCTCCTTCAACTGTCTGAAGCGCGCCAACATCAACACCGTCGAGGACCTGATCTCCAAGACCGAGGACGAGATGATGAAGGTTCGGAATCTGGGCCGCAAGAGCCTGGA
>MSHH01000034.1:16295-31743 GCA_001941075.1 Oscillospiraceae bacterium Zagget6
GAGGATACCGCCAAGAAGCTCTTCGACCAGATCGGTCCCCAGTACGCCGACCGCAACGGCGGTTACACCCGTGTGGTGCGCATCGGCTGCCGCCGTGGTGACGCCGCTGAGCTGGCTTACCTGGAGCTGGTGTAAGTCTTAATTGCAGGCAAATCTGCCAGCACTATCCCCTTCTTGCCTCCCCTGAAAGGGGAGGAGGGCCGCCGCCTTTGGCGGTGGCGCAGGGAGGGGCAAAGCCCCGGAAGTGCCGCTTGACGGTGGAGGGGTTTACATTGAATCAAAACGTCCGACGCTCATCGAGCTGTCGGACGTTTTTTCGCACTTTTTTCAGTTGCTTGACCGATTCCAACCATGCCACAGAGGACCGCTCCCCTGCCCCAGGTCCAGCATGGCCTCCAGCGCCCCGGTGAGGTAGGCTTTGGCCTCCGCCACCGCATTCTCCAGCGTCAGGCCCTTGGCAAGGCCGCTGGCGATGGCGGAGGAGAGGGTGCAGCCGGTGCCATGGGTGTTGGGGTTGTCGATGCGCTGGCCCCTGTACCAGTGGGTCTCGCCCTGCCAATAGAGCAGGTCGTTGGCGTCCCCCGTGCGGTGTCCGCCTTTGCAGAGGACAGCGCAGCCACATTCCTCGCTGATGACGCGGGCGGCGGCGACCATGTCCTCTGCCGTGTGGATGCTCCGCCCGGAGAGGACCTCCGCCTCCGCCAGGTTGGGGGTCGCCAGTGTCGCCAGGGGCAGCAGGCGGCGTTTCAGCGTTTCAATGGCCTCCTCCGAAATCAATCGGGAGCCGGAGGTGGCCACCATCACCGGGTCCACCACCAGGTTTTCCACACGGTACTCGGTCAACTTGTCCGCAATCGTCTCGATCAGCGGCGCGGAGGATACCATCCCGGTTTTGACCGCCTGTGGGCGGATGTCGGTGAATACGCAGTCCAGCTGTTGGGCCAGAAACTCCGGCGTGACCTCCTGCACCCCGTAAACCTCGGTGGTGTTCTGGGCGGTCAGAGCAGTGATACAGCTCATGCCGTAGACCCCGCAGCAGGTCATGGTTTTCAGGTCGGCCTGGATGCCGGCCCCGCCGGAGCAGTCGCTCCCGGCGATGGTCAGCGCAATGGGCAGCTTCATAGCGTCCTCCCCTCCCCTACTGTCTGTTTTGCCAGGGCCAGCATGTGCCGGGTGGCGGCGGCGGGGTCCGGTTGTGCAAAAAGGGCGCTGATGACGGCCACGCCGTCGATGCCCGTCCCCGCCAGAGACAGCACGTTGTCCGCGTTGATGCCGCCGATGGCTACCACCGGCAGAGGCGTGGCGGCGCAAATTTCGGAAAGGCCCTGATGGGTCAATACGGTCACGTTGGGTTTGGTGTGGCTGCCGAACACCGCGCCGGAGCCGAAGTAGTCGCACCCCGCCGCAAGCGCGGCTTTGGCCTCGGCCACGTTGTGGACGCTGGTGCCGATCCACTTGTCCGGCCCCAGAATGGCCCTGGCCTGCTGAATGGCCATGTCGTCCTGGCCCACGTGGACGCCGTCGGCGTCCACCGCCTTTGCTACGGCCACGTTGTCGTTGATGATGAGAGGCACGTCATACCTGGCGCAGAGGGGCTTCAGCTCCCAGGCCAGCCGGAGAAAGTCCTCGTCCCCCAGTTCCTTTTCCCGGAGCTGGAGACAGGTAGCCCCAGCGGAAAGCACCTGCTCCACCGGCTCCGTCAGCGACTGGCCGGGGTGGAGCCAGCTGCGGTCGGTGATGGCGTAGAGTAGCATTGCCTCACGGACAGATTTCATTGTGTCACCGCCTTTTTCTGTTAGGAAATTTAGTTGTTTCGTTATTCCCTTGAGTCAGCCTTTACGATATTTTCGGCGGAAAACCCCTCCACCATGCTTCGCATGGTCCCCCTCCCCTGAAAGGGGAGGCGAGAGGGGTGGTCAGTTGCGAAAAGGATGTTTGTTAAAGGGAAAGGTACTCTATTGAGTTAATTTTCTTTCAAAATCTGCTCTTTTTAATCAAAAAGCGAAAACCCACAAATAAGCAGTTGCCTCCTTGCCTCCCCTGAAAGGGGAGGAGGGCCGCCGCCTTTAGGCGGTGGCGGAGGGGTTTTGCCTTACAGAATATCAATGTACTCCCCTGCCAGCGCCTTGTTCATGCTGCGCACGGCGCAGAACTTGCCGCACATGGAGCAGGTGTCGTCGTGCTCCGGGCTGCGGTCAGCGCGGATGGCCTTGGCAGTTTCCGGGTCGATGGCGCACTCCCACTGGGCGTCCCAGTCCAGCTTTTGCCTGGCCTCGGCCATTTTGTCGTCGATGTCCCGGGCGTGGGGGATGCCCTTGGCGATGTCAGCGGCGTGGGCGGCAATACGGCTGGCGATGATGCCCTGCTTCACGTCCTCCACGTTGGGTAGCGCCAGATGCTCCGCCGGAGTGACATAGCACAGGAAGGCCGCGCCGGACATGGCGGCAATGGCCCCGCCGATAGCGGAGGTGATGTGGTCGTAGCCGGGGGCGATGTCCGTCACCAGCGGGCCGAGGACGTAGAAGGGTGCGCCCATGCAGATGGTCTGCTGGACCTTCATGTTGGCGGCGATCTGGTCCATGGGGACGTGCCCCGGCCCCTCCACCATCACCTGCACGTCCTTCTCCCAGGCCCGCTTGGTCAGCTCGCCCAGGCGCACCAGCTCCTCGATCTGGCACACGTCGGTGGCGTCGGCCAGACAGCCGGGACGACAGGCGTCGCCCAGGGAGATGGTCACGTCGTACTCCCGGCAGATGTCCAAAATCTCGTCGTAGTACTCATAGAAGGGGTTTTCGTTGCCGGTCATGCACATCCAGGCGAAAATCAGGCTGCCGCCCCGGGAGACGATGTTCATTTTCCGCTTGTGTTTGCGGATCTGCTCGATGGTCTTGCGGGTGATGCCGCAGTGGAGGGTGACGAAGTCCACGCCGTTTTCCGCGTGGAGCCGCACCACATCGATGAGGTCTCTGGCGGAGAGGGTGGCCAGGTCCCGCTGGTAGTGGATGACCGCGTCATAGACCGGCACCGTGCCGATCATGGCGGGGCACTCGTGGGTCAGCTTGCAGCGGAAGGGTTCGGTGTTGCCGTGGCTGGACAGGTCCATAATGGCCTCGGCCCCCATGTTGACCGCCGCCATCACCTTCTGCATTTCGATGTTGTAGTCCTTGCAGTCCCGGGAGACGCCCAGGTTCACGTTGATTTTGGTGCGGAGCATGGAACCGACGCCCTCCGGGTTCAGGCAGGTGTGGTTCTTGTTGGCGGGGATGACCACCTTGCCAGCGGCCACCAGCTCCCGCAGCTTCTCCGGCTCCATGTACTCCTTCTCGGCCACGGTTTTCAGCTCCGGGGTCAGGATGCCCTGGCGGGCGGCGTCCATCTGTGTGGTGTAATTTCTCATAGCAAAAGTCCTTTCTTCTTTGGAACGTTTGCCGCCGCAGGACGGATAAAAAAAGCTGTGAGACTGCCATTGACACTCTCACAGCGGTTTTACCGTGATCCATATCCCTACGCTGGCATTATCCAAACAGGTCATCAGGGTCGAGACGGGTTTGCGTCTCCTCTCAGCCTGCTTCCGCAAGCTCCCCTTTGGGTTGTACCTCTATCTTATACCTGCGCGGGGAAATATGCAAGGTTTTTTTCGTTTGTTCAGCTTGTTACTTCGCGGCTGATGAGGAAATAGGGCAGCGCCACAAATCCCCCGCCGCCGATGCAGTTGCCCACCGTCACCAGCAGCAGATTTGTAAAGTAGCCCGCCAGGGTGACGCTCTCCCCCATGGGATTCAGCAGGGCCGCGCCGATGATGCTCATGTTGGCGATGCTGTGTTCAAACCCGCAGGTCATGAAAATCAGGATGCACCAGACCACCATCACCAGCTTGGCGCACTCGTTTTGCAGCCGAAAGCTGCACCACACCGCCAGGCACACGCAGATGTTGCACAGGATGCCGCGTACCACCATCTCCACCGGCGACAGGGCCACCTTAGCGGCGGCGGAGGCGGCGAAATAGGCGGCGACGGCCTCCGAACTGCCCGCGCCGGAGAGGGCGTAGAGGATGATCGTCAGCCAGGAACCGGCCAGGTTCCCCAGCCAGCAGACCGCCCACAGCGTCAGCGTCTGGCTCCACGGGACCTGCCCCGCCAGAGAAGCCGCCGTCATGGTCAGGTTATTGCCGGTGAACAGTTCGCACCCGGCGGTGATGACCAGGCTCAGCGCCGCCGAAAAGGTCAGCGCCGCCAGCAGTTTGGGCGCGCCGAACCCGGCGGCGGTCAGCAGCCCGCCCACGGTCATGGACAGCAGACTGCCGAAGGTGATGAACATCCCCGCCAGCATGGAGGAGACGAAAAAGCCCAGCGGGTTGCGCTCCAGCAGATTTTGCTTGGCGCGGGCGGCGTTGCAGAGGGTGGAATAGGTGTCCTGATACATGGTTGCAGTTCCCCTTTATGTTCTCTGTTGGTTCACTTTTTGTAACTATGGGGATGATAGCATAAGGCTCCTTTGCCTGTCAATGGGAGTATCAACACAATATTTCTGTCCGCGAACAGGCTGTGTTTTGGACGAAAAACCGAACTGTGGGCCGTTCTCCCGCCCGTTTGACAGAAAAGGGCCTTGTTATTTTCCAAAAGAGCTTATATAATAAGGGGTACAAACCGATTGTAAAGGAGGGAGCGCAAATGCCCCGTGGGTTTATTCGCGGCCCGTTGGATGTCCGCCTGTTGCTTCTCTATATTCTGGCCCGGCTCACCCTGCCCATCGACAGGGACCACCTGTTGGACCTGGCCCTCTGCGACGAGGGGATGGACTACTTCCAGTTCACCGAGGCACTGACCAGCCTTATCAACACCGGCCACGTCAAAGAGGATGAAAACCACCTGCTGACCATTACCCAGAAGGGGCGGGCCAACGGCTCGGTCTGCGAGGATGAGCTGGCCTATTCCGTCCGGCTCAAATGTGACCGCAGCGCGGCGGAGATGAACAAACTCCTCCAGAGGCAGAACCAGGTGCGCGCCTCCCTCCTCCCCCGGCCGGACGGCGGCGTCACCGTGCGCATGGCGCTGGACGACGACACGGGCAACCTGATGACCCTGGAGATGCTGGCCCCCGATCAGAAGGAGGGGGAGCGTTTGGCGGCGGCTTTCCGGGACCGGCCCGACATCCTCTATAACACACTTCTCTCCGTTTTATTAGACGAATCAAAGGACGGCTGATACTATGCAGGAACCCCTGCTGTTTGGGACGCCGCTGACGCTGGCGTTTCTCTACTTCTTCTGGTACTCTGTGCTGGGCTGGGTCATGGAGACCACCTACTGCTCCATCATGCAAAAGCACTTTGTCAATCGGGGCTTTCTCCATGGCCCCTTCTGCCCCATCTATGGAGTGGGCGCGCTGCTGATGGTGCTGGGCCTGAGCCACTTCATGGGAAACATCCCCCTGTTTCTGGCGGCGTCCATCGTCACCATGTCCGCCTGGGAGTACTTTGTGGGCTGGTTGCTGGAGACCACCACCCACATCAAATATTGGGATTACTCCAACGAAAAGTACAACCTTCATGGCCGCATCTGCCTGAAACACTCCCTGATTTGGGGAGGTGTTACATACGTGGCCCTGTACTGGATCCATCCCCAGACCGAGCGGCTGTTCAGCGGCCTGAGCAGCACCGCCCGGTGGGTGCTCACCGGGGTGCTGGCGGCGGTGCTGCTGACCGACACCATTGCCACCATCCGCAGCCTGGCCCTGACCACCATGTTCCTGAACCGGGCCGAGGCCACCCGGCTGGAGCTGGAGGCCAAACGAAAGGAGCTGCGGCAACTCAGCCAGCAGCGGGCGGAAGAACTGCGGCAGGTCAGCCAGCAACGGGCGGAAGAACTGCGTCAGGTCAGTCAACAGCGCACAGAAGAGCTGCGCCAGACCAGCCAGCAAAAGGTGGAAGAACTGGCCCTCCAGACCGCCCTGCTCAAGTTGGAGCTGCAACAGAAAAACCTGTTGGAGGAGGCCGCTCACCACTCCCGGCGCTTCTTCCAGCATTATAACAGCATGACCTCCACCGCCTACCGCCGCTCCTTGCAGCGCATCCGCCAGAGCGGAGAGCAGTTCCGGGAGCACCGCGCTCAGCGCATGAAAGAGTTAAAGCAGAAAAATCAAACGAGGAAGGATGACTGATATGACGCCAAAGGAAATTTCCTACGAACACACCGCCCGCACCATCCTGAAAAACATGGAGAAGCGGAACTTCACCGGCAGCTATGCCCCCACCGCCGAGGCCGCCGTGGAGCAGATTAAGGCCCTGCTGCAACCCGGCCTGACCGTGGCCAACGGCGGCAGCATGACCCTGGGAGAGCTGAGCTTTCAGGAGATGGTGGAGCAGGCGGGCTGCACCTACATTGACCGTGCCGCCGCCAAGACCCCCCAGGAGAAGCGGGAGATTTACGCCAGGACCACCCTCTGTGATCTGTATTTCCTCAGCGCCAACGCCATCACCGTGGCGGGGGAACTGGTGAACGTGGACGGCAACGGCAACCGGGTGGCCTGCCTGACCTGCGGCCCGGAGCGGGTGGTAGTCGTGGCCGGGATGAACAAGGTCTGCAAGGACCTGCCCTCCGCCATTGAGCGCATCAAGGTGCAGGCCGCACCGCCCAACTGCGTCCGGCTGGACATGAAAACCCCGTGCAGCGTCACCGGCGTCTGCGCCGACTGCCACAGCGAGGACTGCATTTGCTGCGCCACGGTTATCACCCGGCACAACCAGGTGCCGGGCCGCATCCATGTGATTCTGGTGGGTGAGGAATTAGGCTTCTGAGTGTTCCCAAATATCGCCAAAAAAGGACAGCCAACGGGCTGTCCTTTTTGCACATCTAATTGACTTAAAATCACAGCTTTTTCAGCCGTTCGATGGTTTTCACAAAATACTCCGGCAGGGGACACTCCACCACCACCGGCTCCCCGGTGGTAGGGTGGACAAACCGCAGCCGCTTGGCGTGGAGGCATTGACCCGCCAGCCCCGGATAAGGCTTTTTGCTGCCGTAAACGGTGTCCCCCAAAAGGGGGCGATGGAGGTAGGCCATGTGGACGCGGATCTGATGGGTGCGGCCCGTCTCCAGATGGCACTCCACGCGGGTATAGCCGTTGTACCGCTCCAGCACCCGCCAGTGAGTGACGGCCCGCTTGCCCCCGGCGGTGACGGCCATCTTTTTGCGGTCCGTTTTGTGTCGGGCGATGGGGGCGTCCACTGTGCCGGAATCTTCGGTTAAATTGCCGACCACGATGGCCTCGTAGGTGCGGGCCAGGGTGTGGTCCTGGAGCTGGGCGGCCAGGGCCAGGTGAGCGTTGTCATTCTTGGCTACAATGATAAGGCCGCTGGTGTCCCGGTCAATGCGGTGGACGATGCCGGGGCGCAGCACACCGTTGATTCCAGAGAGTGATTTTCCGCAGTGATATAACAGTGCGTTGACAAGCGTCCCCTCTGAATGGCCCGGCGCGGGGTGGACCACCATGCCCACCGGCTTGTTGACCACCACCACGTCGTCGTCCTCATAGACGATTTCCAGGGAAATGTCCTGGGGAATGACATCCAGCGGCTCTGGCTCTGGCAGCGTGACCTCCAGCGTGTCGCCCACCTCCAGCCGGGCATTTTTCTTGAGCTTTTTACCGCCGGAAGTCACCAGCTCCTGCTCCAGCAGACGCTGGGCGGCGGAGCGGGTCAGTCCCTCCACAGAGCGGGCCAGGAACTGGTCCGCCCGCTCTCCGGCGCAGTCGGCGGTCAGGGTCAGTGTACTCATTTCCACAGATCCCGCTCACCTTTCGGCTCTTTCGGCTCCAACTTCTCCCAAAAGAAGAACACGTAGCACAGCACCAAAATGCCGCCCACCACCACGCAGCAGTCTGCCACGTTGAACACCGCGAAGTTGACAAACAGCACCTGGATCATGTCGGTGACGTAGCCCATAAACAGCCGGTCAATGAGGTTGCCTGCGGCCCCGGCCATGACCAGGGTCAGGGGCCACTTTCCCCAGGGGTGCGTAAAAATCAGGTTTTTTGCCAGCACGACAGCCAGAACGATGGTGGCGACCAGCGACACGATGGTCAGCAGCCCAGTCCGCCCGCTGAAGGAGGAAAAGGCCATACCGGTGTTCTGCACGTAGGTCAGCCCCACCACGCCGGGGATGAGCACCACCTGCTCCTCCAGAGCGAGGGCGGCGCGGGTGGCGGCCTTGATGCCCTGGTCCAGGCCCACCAGAAACCCAGCCACGATAAAATACCACATAGCTTATCCTTTCCGCCGGTCGCTGAGGTAATAGGGCTTCATCAGCGACTTCTGCTCGGTGGAGTCCTTCTGCCGCTCCGGGCGCTCCGTCCGGGGCGGGCGGTTCTTTTTACCCTGGCTCGCCGGATGTCGCTGAGACTTGTTTCCAACCGTCTGCTTCTGGGCGGCGGCAGATTTGGCGGGCTGCTGCCGGGTTTGCTTTCCGCCAGACTGCTTCTGAGGGTTCGATTTCCCACCGGATTGCTTTTGGGCGGGGGATTTCTGTTGTTTCTGCTTGCTCTCCTGCTGTTGCGGGGCGGATTCCGACTTCTGCCGGGAGGTTTGCCTGCCGGAGGACGTTTTGCCGGATTTTTTGCCGGACTTTCCGGCGGATTCCGGCTCCTCCCGCCGCTCCGGGCGGTATTTTGCGGGAATTTCCTTCCGGTCGCTGAACAGCCGGTCGGTGGCGTCCCGCGTGGAGGCGTCCAGCTTTCGGCTGGTGTCCACGGTGCGGCTGGCGAAGGTTTCCTTCAGCTCCACGTTGGGCAGTAGCGAGACGCTGCTCAGGGAGGGGATGACCTTTTTCTCCGGGCGCTTGTACTTCCGGTGGAGGATGTCGCTGCTGTCGAAGGTGCGGGCCGGTTCGACGGGCTGCTCCTCCCGCCTGGGCAGCAGGTCGGGGATGGGCACCACAGGCTCCGGCTGAGCCGGTTTCTGGGCCTTTTTGCCCTTCTTCTTGGTTTTGGATTTTTCAGGCGTAGGAGCGCTTTCGGCTGGAGCGGAGGCAGTCTCCTGGGGGGCAGACTTGGTCTGACGGGCAGCGTTGGCCTCCCGGCGGGCCTTTGCCAGTTCCCGGGCGGCGGCGCGGGCCTCCTCGTCCTCCGGGTTGCGCACCTTGCCCCCCTTGTCCTTGGCCGGGGGGTCAAAGTTCTGCATGGGCCAGGGGTGGTCCTTCACCTGGGGGACCTTCTTGCCCATGAGCTTTTCGATGTCCTTGAGTAGGGGCTGCTCGTTGAAGTCGCAGAAGGCGATAGCAAGGCCGCCCCGTCCTGCCCGCCCCGTCCGGCCAATGCGGTGAACATAGGTCTCCGGCACTTCTGGCAGGTTGTAGTTGACCACGCAAGCCAGCTCCTCAATGTCCAGCCCACGGGCGGCGATGTCTGTCGCCACCAGCACCCGAATTTTGCCCTCTTTGAACCCGGCCAGAGCCTCCTGCCGGGCGGTCTGGCTCTTGTTGCCGTGGATGGCGGCGGCGGAGACGCCGGCCTTCTGCAAGTCCTTGCTGACCTTGTTGGCTCCATGCTTAGTGCGGGTAAAGACCAGCACCGAGGACAACTCCTGTTCCTCCAGCAGGGAGACCAGCAGCTTAGTCTTGTTGACCCGGTCCACCAGATAGACCTGCTGGCGGATGGCGTCTACGGTGCTGTTCACCGGGTCCACCGCCACCCGGACGGGCTTGTAGAGCAGGCTGTTCACCAGCTGGGTGATCTCCTCCGGCATGGTGGCGGAGAAAAACAGGGTCTGCTTCTTTTTGGGCAGCCACTGGAGGATTTTTTTCACGTCGTGGATGAAACCCATGTCCAGCATCCGGTCTGCCTCGTCCAGCACGAAAATTTCCAGCTTGGACAAATCGAGATACCCCTGCTGGTACAGGTCAGCCAGGCGGCCAGGGGTCGCCACCAGCACGTCGGCGCCCTTTTGAATGGCCTCTACCTGGGGGGCCTGGCCCACGCCGCCGAAGATGACCACGCTGGTCACGTTTAAATATTTCCCGTAGTTGACGAAGCACTCCTGGTTCTGGATAGCCAGCTCACGGGTGGGAGTCAGCACTAGGGCGCGGATGGGCCGCCCCTCCACGGGGTGCTGGCTCAGCCGCTGGAGGATGGGCGCGGCGAAGGCGCAGGTCTTGCCGGTGCCGGTGCGGGCGCAGCCCAACACGTCCCGGCCCTCCAGCGCCGGGGGAATAGCCCCCGCCTGGATCGCGGTGGGCTGGGTGTAGCCCTGTTCCGTCAGGGCCTTGACGATGGGGTCAATGAGATGACAGTCTTGAAAATTCAAACAAATACTTCTTTCTTCGGTTCAGAATTGCCTGCATAAAGAGTTGCTCCTTACCGGACGCAGGCAGTCCGGCGGGAGGGCGGCGGTTCCTCAGAGGAAGATGGTCACGACGCTGCATCCCAGCCCCAGCACCAGCATGATCCAGAACCACACCGACTTGCGGCAGGCCCGGCGCTTCTCCCGCGCAGAGAAGGCCAGCGGCCCCGGCTCCATGTGATAGCCCTGGCGCACCGCCAGGAACATGGCGATGGCGATGCCGATGGAGAGGAAGATGCACACGCTGACCGCCAAATATGCCTCGTCGGGAAGGTTCAGCTGCATCACCACACTGAGGCCGTTAAAGAGCATGTGCAGCAAAATGGTGTCCCGGATAGAGCCGGTCAGCAGCACGACAGCCCCGAACAACAGGCCCAGCACAAAGGCGTAAACCGTCTGGTAAAGGTTGGTGTGGAACAGGGCGAAGGCCAGGGCGGACAGCACGATGGCGGACACATCCCCCAGCCCCAGCAGCCGCCGGAGCAGGATGCGCCGGAACAGCAGCTCTTCCATCACCGGGGCCACCAGAACGAAGGACACTGCCGTCAGCCAAATGGGAAGAGACGCGCCGACAGAGGACAACACGTTGCTGGAGGCCCGTCCCGTCAGCTGTTCCAGCAGGTTGATGACCAGAGAGGACACCAGCGAGCTGCCGTAGCCCACGCCGATGGTGAACACTGTCGCCTGGAGGAACTCCCACAGGCTCAGCCGGTCCACCGGGATGGGGTCGCCCTTTGGCATTTTCCGCAGCACCAGCGGGAAGATGAGGAACACTGGCAGATAGACCGACACATCGTTGATGGCCATTAACAGGATGGGGCCCCAGAAGGCGTCCCAGTAGTACTGGGGGAAAAACTGCGCCGCCGCATAGTACATCACTCCGCTCAGGAGCTGGGGCACCAAAACGATCAAAATCACGCTAATGGCAAACCGGCTGTAGCACTTGCGCAGCTCCCGCCTGCTCATGGGTTTGGGGACATACGGTGTCATTTCCTGTGTCATTTCTCCCACCTCGTTTGCTTCTGGTCGTGCCTGTGGAGAGCGCTGAGGGGTCTCCCCTCTCCCCTGCCGCAGCAGGTTTACCGCCAGATGGTATTATAACAGTTTTTCCGGCGTTTGACAACGGCTGAAAACACAGGTGGGAAACTTCATGAAATGCAAAAAGCGGGAGCGCCGCAGACGGTTGGTCCGCAGCGCTCCCGGCGCTGATTTTCACCTCATTGCACATTACTAATTGGGCAACCTCTTTAGTCAGCCTTACTTGTAATTCCGGCGGAAACCCCTCCACCATGTTTCGCATGGTCCCCCTTCGCCGTCAAGCGGCACTTCCGAAGCTGCGCTTCTCCCTGCCCTTTCAGGGGCGGCAAGAGGGGTGGTCGATTACTGAATGGTAGTTCTCTGTGGAAAACCTGTTCTATACTGAGTAGAAATGCTGACCAAACAGCAAACACTATCTGAGCTAACAGCTAATGGCTAAAAGCTAACAGCTTATTTCATTGCACATTACAAATTGAATCACACCGCCGCAGCGCTGATCGCCCGGGACAGCTCCTCCTCCGAAAACGGCACAGAAATGCTCTCCGCCTGGCGGTTCAGGTGCAGTTTGGTCACATAGCTGCTGGTATAGGCCCGCATCAGGGCGAAATATCCCAGCCGGAACTCGATGGTGTCCCCCACCCGGTAGTCCACCTCGCTGTCCTCCACATCCAGCATCAGGTGGTCGCTGCTGGCCCCCAGGATGTGGATGCCCTCGTCGATGGGCCACATGGTCTCCACGTCGATGTCCTGTTTGCCCAGGGCGCAGATGGCCTTCATCCGCACGCCCCGGTCGGTGAACGTGGGGGAGTTGCCGTAGCTGTCCACGCCCACGGTGCCCCAAGGCAGGGAGGGCTTCTCTTTCAGCTCGATAATTTCCGCCTGTAGGCGGAAAGCGTCGTTGTAAGTGCCGTCCAGATAGCGGTATTTGGCCCGTTCCCGGCCAAAGAGCAAGCTCTCCCCCAGCCGCAGCAGGTTGACCTCCTTGGGGATACCGCCCCGGAACATCAGGTCCAGGGTGGCGGAGTTGCCGCCGCTGATGCAGGGGGTGGCGTGAATTTCCTCCGCAACCTGGGTCAGCAGGGTCAGCTTTTCCGTGTCCGGCTGGATGAAGGAGAAGCAGGTCAGGTTGGTGCCCACGCCGTACAGCTCCAGCTCCGGCGTCTGGCGGGCGTAGTCCGCGGCGGCGCGGATTTCATCCATGGAGAGGAATCCCTCTCGGATGTCTCCCAGGTCGTACATCAGCACCACCTTATGGGTCTTGCGCAGGGCGCGGCAGGCCCGTGCCAGGGCTTTCAGCGTGTCCAGCTCGGAGCTCAGCGACACATCCGCCCAGCGCACCACGTCTTCCGCCTCGGAACACATGGGCATCCGAATCAGCCACTTTTCGCAGGGCATCCAGGCTAGCTTTTTCAGGTTGGCTACGCGGGAGTCCCCAATACGGGAAATGCCGTTGTCAATATAGATTTTGGCGATTTCCGGGTCGCCGCACACCACCTTGGTGACGCCGGTGATTTCAATGCCATATTGCCCGCAGTAGGCCACCATCTGGCGCACATTTGCCGCTATTTTTTCGTGGTCGATTGTCAGCAGCGGATACATCGCAGCCTTCCTCCTTCGCAGTATAAAACCCTGAAAACGCAAAAAAAGAGACCCTGTTTGCACAGAGCCTCTTCGCTTCGTTGAAATCATTATAGCAGAACGGGTGGAAAAATGCAAGACGGAAAACGAAATCTTTCAAAAATATTCTGCGGACTTGCGGCATTGGCGCGGTTATCCTTATAAATATTCATTTATACCCGTATATTCCGTATAATTATACAGTATTTATGAATATTGAACAGTTTACAGAAAAAATTTTTGAATGATTATGCAAAATTGTGCTTGCAATCTGCGGGGAACCGTGTTAGTATTTATCACGATGAACGGCAGGACCGTTCCCACCTAGTTTTTTGAAGGAGACGTTCAATCATGGCTGAAGTCAAAAAAGTAGTTCTCGCCTATTCCGGCGGTTTAGATACATCTATCATCATCCCCTGGCTGAAAGAAAACTATAACGACCCCGAAATCATCGCCGTGTCCGGCAACGTGGGCCAGGCCGACGAGCTGGAGGGCCTGGAGGAGAAGGCGCTGAAAACCGGCGCTTCCAAGCTCATCGTGGCCGACCTGACCGACGAGATGGTCAACGACGTCATCATCCCCTCCGTCAAGGCCGGGGCCAAGTACGAGACCTATCTGCTGGGCACCGCCTTCGCCCGTCCCGTCATCGGCAAGGCCCTGGCGAAAATTGCCCTGGAAGAGGGCGCGGACGCCATCTGCCACGGCTGCACCGGCAAGGGCAACGACCAGGTCCGGTTCGAGCTGGCCATCAAGCGCTTCGCCCCCGGCATGAAGATCATCGCCCCCTGGCGTGAGTGGGACATCAAGAGCCGTGACGAGGAGATCGACTACGCTGAGGCCCACAACGTCCCCCTGAAAATCAACCGGGAGACCAACTACTCCAAGGACAAGAACCTGTGGCACCTGTCCCACGAGGGTCTGGACCTGGAGAACCCCGCTAACGAGCCGGATTACGATAAGCCCGGCTTCCTGGAGATGGGCATCTCCCCCATCCAGGCGCCGGACAAGCCCACCTACATTACCCTGGACTTTGAGCAGGGCGCGCCTGTCGCCATCAACGGCGAGAAGAAGAGCGCCACCGACATCATCCGGGACCTGAACGTCTACGGCGGTCAGAACGGCATCGGCATCATCGACATCGTGGAAAACCGTTTGGTGGGCATGAAGGATCGGGGCGTCTACGAGACCCCGGGCGGCACCATCCTTTACGCCGCCCACGACCTGCTGGAGACCCTCTGCGTGGACAAGGACACCATGCACGAGAAGCAGAAGCTGGCAGTGGACTTCGCTGACCTGGTTTACAACGGCAAGTGGTACTCCCCCCTGCGGGAAGCCCTCTCCGCTTTCGTGGACAAGACTCAGGAGTTCGTCACCGGCACCGTCAAGCTCAAGCTGTACAAGGGCAACATCATCCCCGCCGGCATGACTTCCCCCTACTCCCTGTATTCCGAGGATCTGGCCACATTCGACGAGTCCGACTACGACCAGAAGGACTCCGCCGGGTTCATCAACCTGTGGGGTCTGCCCACCAAGGTCCAGGCGCTGCGGGAGATGGGCAAGCTGAAATAAGTTTCCCAATTCAGCGTTTTTCTCTGGGAAAGAACCTTTCTGATTTGGAATTGCCGCACTTTCCCAAGTGCGGCAATTTTTCCATAACTGGTTATCCCTTTTACTCAGCCTTATTCAGTGATTCCAGTGGAGAAACCCCTCCACCATGCTTCGCATGGTCCCCCTCCCCTTTCAAGGGAGGCAAGAGGGGTGGTCAGTTGCGCAAGGTCAATTCTTCACAGAAAGATTGAGCTATGCCGGACCAAAGTACTGACCAAACGGCAAGCACTATCTAAACTAACAGCTAATAGCTAAAAGCTAACAGCTCATTGCACATTGCAAATTGCTAATTGAAAAAAAGTCTCCCACCTGTGGGAAGGAGTGACCGCTTATGAAGCTCTGGGCCGGACGGTTCCAGAAGGAAACCAACACCTTAGTCAACGACTTTAACGCCTCCATCGGCTTTGACGCCCGCCTCTATCAGCAGGACATCACCGGCTCCATCGCCCACGCCACCATGCTGGGGGAGCAGGGCATCATCTCTCAGGAGGACGCCGCCGAGATCATCACCGGCCTGAAAGCGATTCTGGCCGACATCGACGCGGGCGAGGTGGAGTTCTCGTTGGACAACGAGGACATCCACATGAACATTGAGACCATCCTGACCCAGCGCATTGGCGACGCGGGCAAGCGGCTCCACACGGGCCGCAGCCGCAACGACCAGGTTGCGGTGGACTTCCGCCTGTTCGTCAAGGAGGAGATCCCCGTCATCATCGGCCAGATCCTGGATCTGGAGAAGGTCCTCATCCGCAAGGCGGAGGAAAACCTGACCACCGTCATGCCCGGCTACACCCACCTCCAGCGGGCACAGCCCACCACCTTTGCCCACTATATGATGGCCTACGCCAATATGCT
>MSHH01000035.1:0-8170 GCA_001941075.1 Oscillospiraceae bacterium Zagget6
GCTCAAAAAACGCCGTGGACACAAGAAAGCAATTATCGCCATTGCCAGAATGTTGCTTACGGCAATCTACAATATGCTCAAGAAAAATGAGCCGTACAATCCTGAACTTTACCGTAAGGCTGACCGGCCTCCCGTGCATCGTGAGGTTTCTGTCGAGGAAGCGGTTTTTATGCTGCAACGGCAGGGGTATCTTGTGACCGCTCCCACTTCTGGATAACTCTACGGTAATTGAAGTTCGCTTTTTCGCTCCCTTTTAGGGGGCTTAGCTTGGTGCGCCCTTTTTGAGTATCGTGCTTGCATTACAATGTTTCAACCTTGTGTCCGCATTTAGAAACGCAAAAACCGGCCTCTGGGATAAACTACCCACGAACGCCGGTTATGCCTTGAATTTTTGTTGAAATATCGGGCTTTTTCAGTCCCTAAATGCGGACAGTGTGCCTTGTTTTCTGCTTCCGTTCCCGGTCTTTCTGCCGCCGCCGCTCCGCTGCACAGGCGGGGCAAAATCGGCTCCGATTTGAGCCTGGGACATACCTTGTACCGCAACTCACGCACCGCCGCAGGGAAACGTCCTTGAAAATGTCCGCCTCCAGTTCCGGGAACGCTGGTAACACCGCATTCCGAAACCAGCGGCAACAGACGGAATAGGAAATCCGCTGCGGGCAGACGCACCCGTCCCCATCATCCAACAGGATGCAGTTGCCCTTGTCGCAGTTGCAACAATACTTCTTGATGAGCTTTGCCGCCTGCTTCTGCTGGCTGGGGGACATCTGGTATAACGTCCCGTTCGGGTGCCGCTCAATGGGCGGGCCATATCGTGAACCTTCCAATCTCTAACACCTCCCATTCAAAGAATTAGCGCACTCCTTAGTGTGCTATGTAAGGCAGCCCGAAGGCTGCTCCAGGCAAACGCCTGTCATGCCGGTTTACACCGGCTCGTCATCCTCGAAGATGCTGTCATCCTCATCGGAATAATCGCTGTCATCATAGGTGTCCGGGAGGTTGTAATCTTCACCATCGCCATCGTCCTCGTCCGTGTAATCGGCGTCAGGGTCTGGCTTGGTTTCCTCCTTCTTCTTGCCTTTCATTTTGCTATAGGCGAAGAAGCCGCCAGCGGCAGCGAGAACTACCACGACCAGAATGACGGGCAGTGCGTTCATGCCGCCACTCTCGGTATCGTCCTCCGTTACCTCAATGACTTCCGTCTCAGAAGCCTCCGCTTCCTCATCCGTGTCAGTGCTGGTAGACGCATCCTCTCCGGTGGTGTCCTCAGTGTCCGTATCGGTGCCGGAGACAGAGGCTTCGTATTCCTCTACGTCCTCCTCATCCATCAAAGCAAGCAGGTCGGCCTCGTCCACCTGATTCAGAAAGTGAACGGTTTCTTCGCCCTCGTCATCCCTGTCGATGATGATATAGAAGTAATTGCCGCTCTTTGTGACTACCGTGATGAACTGCTTGCCGGTGTCCTCGTCCGTGGCGGTATCAATATCGTCGATCAGGCTCAGATTGCCGTCTGGGGTCAGTGCCAGGGAAGTATCATCGGAGTCAGTGGTATCCTGCATCATTAGGTTGAACATCATCAGCAGGAGCATCTCATCCATACTGTCCAGTTCAGTGCTGTCCTCGGTTTCCTCAATGGCCGCTTCTGTGATCTCCAGATAGTCGCTGTAGACATACCCGGTCTGGCCGTCCACCGTCACCTGATACCATCCATTTTCTTCGCCAACGACCTCAACCTCGGTGCCGTTGGACAGCTTGCCAATCACGCTGTAGTCCATGCCAGCGCCGGAACGCAGGTTCAGATAGCTGGTGATGCCGACCACTGTGCCGGTCAGAACGGTTGTTTCTTCCTCGTCCTCGGTTTCTTCCTCACCGTCCACTATCCACGACCAGTCGCCGTAGGTGTAGGTGATGGTGCCGTCCTCGGAGACGGTCACTTCCAGAGTCGGCTCCGAATCGTCCTTGATTGCCTCCATCTCGGTTTCTGCCGTGTCCGTAGTGACTGCGGCTTCCGTGGTGTCCTCCGCATTGGCGTCGCCCTCCACATAGGCAAAGGCCGTGGTGGAGAACATCCCCACGCAGAGCAGCAGAGCGGTCATAACAGAAATGATTTTAGTCCTCATGTGCTTCGTCCTCCTCATGATTAAAAGAATTGGTGACTTCCTGTGCCGGAGCAGTCTCCGGCATGGTCTCCTTCACCATGCGGAGCAGCTCGGCAAGCTGGTCAGGTGTCAGGTTGTAGGAGTGGGTGATGTCGCAGATCTCCGTGTTCTCCTGCTCCCGGTAGCGGGCCTCCAGTTCCTTCATTTTGGCCTCCCACTCCCGCCATTTGGCACGGGCTTTCTCCAGGTCCGCACCGATCTTGTTCAGTTTTGCGCTCATAATAACCTCCAATCTAACCGCATGGCTCTCGGTATTACATTCCGGGAAGCCTTGCAAAACAATAGAAATGTTGCTGCCAGTACGATGTGTTGATGCTGCTGACCTGGCACGGGTTGCCGCAGTGGATCATCTGCCCGTTCCCCAGGTAGATACCCACATGGCTTGCGCCGCTGGTGGAGTACGTCCCCTGGAAGAAAATCAGGTCTCCCGGCTGTGCCTCCGACGAAGCTACCTTTGTGCAGATGCCCAGCAGTCCGTTGGCAGTCAGCCGCACCACGCTCCAGCCTGCCCCGCAGTTGTTGATGCAGTAGGACACGAAACCGGAGCAGTCGAACCCGCTGGGGGAATAACCGCCCCACACATAGGGAACGCCCAGATACTGATATGCCTTGGCAATCAGCAGCGCCGCTTTGCCGGTGGCATCGCCCACGTCCACATCACCGAACAGGCTTCCTTCACCCACATCCAGATAGAAGTAGGGGTTGAAGGTGGTGCCGTTGTAGGTGAAGGAGATGGTCAGCACCCCGGAACTGCCCACCTTGCCGATGGCCTGCCCAGTGGTCACTTCCTCACCTGCGGATACGCTGATGTTTTTCAGCCCGCCCAGCTTGATGATATAGCCGCTGTCATTTTTCAGAGCGACGGTGCCGCCGGACACGGATTTGACCGTGCCATCCATGACGGAAAGCACCTCTGTTCCGGTGGGGACGGTCACATCCAGGCAGTCAGAGGACACCACGCTGGTGCCACTGCACCGGTAGCCGTACTCGCCGGTGATATACAGATGCCAGTTGAAGTCCAGAGGGGTGCCGAAGATAACACGGTTGCCCTTTGTCTCCTGATAGATGTCATACATCTCAGTCTGTTCTTTATCCAAGCGGCTGGTCAGGATACTCTCAAAGTCGGTGACGGTCAGGGTCACATAGCAGACCTTCACGGTCTCTGTGGTAGTCACTTCGATGGATTCTCCGTCGCCGCCTGCGTAGTAAGCAGACCAGGTCTGATGCCCGTGAGCCAGAGCCGCCGAATGGCTGTCATAGTAAACGTCGAAGTCCACACCGTACCGGGCAAAGTTTCCGGTGTCCTCCACTGTATAGAGAACGCCGTTCATAATAATCTGCGTCCCGATGGGGACGATAGGGTTGTTTGCGTCCACCGCTATCGTGTGGTTGGCTGTGGGGTACACCCCGGAGGCCGTTGTTCCGCCTGCCCACTGCCCACAGCAGATGGAACAGGAGCAGTAGCCGCTTGTCACGACCTCGCCAATATACTCACCGGCCTGCACAGTCTTTGTCACCGTCCTGGTCTCGTTGGCAGTCTCCACATCCAGGTCATACTGGAGTGCGAAGATGGTGTCCAGCTCGGATTTCACCTCGCTGAACGTGAAGTCGCCATATTTGGCACACAGATAGCTGATGAGCGCTGTGGAATCGTGGCCGATCTCCCCGATGCTGTAATTGAACTCATCACAGTTGGGATGGGTGGATTCCATATTGTTGATCTTTTTCTGTAGCTGTGCCTCCAGCTTGGTGTAGTAGGCGTCCGCCTTTGTGATTTCGATGTCCTCCGCTGGCCAGGACGTAGCTGTCACCGAGGTGAGCATACCGCCCGCCAGCATGGAACAGGACTGGAGCTGGGTGATGAGCAGAAGCACCACCAGACACAGAAGCAATGCAACCTTTACACCGCTGCTGTTCTTCGTAAAGAAGCCCTTTATCGCTGCCAGCAGAGATTCGCCCTTTTCTCTGGCGGATTCCACCGTTTTGGCAGTTCCCGCTGCGGAGGTGGTCTTGCCGGTCTGCGCCGCCGCCCGTGTTGCCGCATACTCCTTCTTGATCTTCTGCTTTTGCATCCAGCGGGAGAGTGGATTGGTAGCGGATTCCGGGTTTTCCTTCAGGTACTTCTGGTACAGCGCCTCCACGTTGGCGTTATCCGATTTCCGAACCAGCTTTTCCGCCTTTTCGTACTTTCGCAGCTTGCTGGAGTAGACCGCCTGCTCGGTGACATGGGCGGCACCCTCCACAGCCTCCTCGGACTGGTGCGCCGCCTGTACGCCCACATTGTCATCCTCATACCGGCTGATCTCTCTGTGGGCAGTGCCGGAGACGGTATTCAGCGGTGCTTTGGCGGCAGCGTGTTTCCCCCTGGCCTTGGGCTTGGGTGCTTCCACCTCCTCGATTTTCAGCTTGCCGAAGCGGAGTTTCTCACGGCTTTGTGCGGCAGCGGTGGATTCCCGCCGCAGCTTCGACTTGTTGCTGCCAGCGGTGGCAGGCTCCCGGCGAAGCCTGCGCTTTGTCGGGAGCTTGGAAACAGCTTTATCTGCCTTGTCCGCCGCCTTATCCGCTTTAGTAGCGGCTTTTGCCACCTTTGGGTCTGCCAGGTCGTCCTCAGTGAAGCGGAGGCGCACAGGTTTTTCAGCCATTTATGCCTCCTTCCCGGCAGACACCTCGGACAGCTTCGTGGTCATGATGCGGTACAGCTCCGTATCCTGGGGGAAGTGATCTACAAAGGGCAGAATCACATTCCCATAGAACAGCAGCCCTTCGCCTTCACCGGACTGGGTGACATAGGAGAGCTGGTGCGGGGAGATGCCGAGCTGCTTGGCCAGTATCTGCCGGTCTCCGCTGGCCTGGTTCAGCATGATAATGAAGTCAGAGTTTTCAAAAATATTCTCAACTTCACGGCTGGAGAGGAGGTCTTTCACGTTCTGAGTAATTCCAGTCGGGACGCCGCCCCACTTTCTGAACCGCTTCCAAATCTCCACACTGTACGCCGCAGTCTGTTCCTCTTTCAGCAGCAGGTGGAACTCGTCCATATAATAGCGAGTGGTCTTTCCCTCGCTGCGGTTGGCGGTGACACGGCCCCAGACCTGATCCTGCACCACCAGCATCCCGATTTTCTTGAGCTGTTTCCCCAGCTCCTTGATGTCGTAGCAGATAAACCGGTTCTGGATGTCTACGTTGGTGCGGTGGTTAAAGAGGTTCAGAGAGCCTTTGACGTAAATCTCCAACGCCGTGGCGACGTGCCTGGCCTCCTTTTCCTCCTGTTCCAGCAGGGCGTGGTACAAATCCTCCAGCAGCGGCATATTCTCCGGCACCGGATTCTCAAAATACTTCTGATAAATCTGGTGGACACAGCGGTCAATGACCGTCTTTTCGATGGGCTGTAAGCCCTCCTTGCCGCCCACAATCAGCTCACAGAGCGACAAAACGAAGTCACTCTTGAGGGCGATGGGGTTGTCCTCCTCAGAGTAGTTGCTGTTGATGTCCATTGGGTTGATATACTGCTTACTGGACGGGCTGATTTTAATGACCTGCCCGTTGAGCCGCTGCACCAGCGCCGCATACTCTGCCTCCGGGTCGCAGACGATGATGTCATCATCCGTGGTCAGGAACGCATTGGCGATTTCCCGCTTGGCGGCGAAGGATTTACCGGCACCGGGAGTGCCGAGGATCAGGCCGTTGGGGTTTTTCAGCCGCAGCCTGTCCACCATAATCAGGTTGTTTGAGAGGGCATTCAGCCCGTAATACAGAGCAGTCGGACTTTCCTGAAACAGCTCCTGAGTGGTGAAGGGGATGAAGATGGCGGTGGAGCTGGTAGTCAGCCCCCGCTGGATGTTGATCTGGTTATCCGCCAGCGGCAGGCAGCTCATGAGTCCCTGTTCCTGCTGGAAGTTCAGCCGCCGCAGGTTGCAGTTGTGCTTCTGCGCCAGAGAGGAAATCCGGAACACGTTAGTCTCCAGCTCCCGGAACGTGCGCCCGGTGGACAGGATGAGAAACGTCACCATAAACATCCGCTCATTCTGGCTCTGCAACTCTTTCAGCAGCGCCTTGGCGTCCTTGCCGTAGGTGGCGAGGTCGCTCGGAATTATATCCATGTCATATCCGGAACGGACGGCCTTCTTCTGTTCCTCGATCTTGCTCCTGTCCAGCTCTGTGATGGTGCGCTTCACCGTCTTGATGGCCTTGTTCTGGTCTACCGACTGGATGTGCATCGTCACCACCTGGCTGCTGTCCACATCCAGAAACTCCTTCAGCAGCCTGTCGCTGATGTCTGAGGCGGTGATGGCCAGATAGGACATGGCTCCGTAGAGATTCCCCATCGTGAACGTCCTGCTCTTGAAAGAGAAGGACGTGGGGGCAATGAAATCCTTCACGGACAGGCCGGATTCCGGGAGCCACTTCCAGTCAAAATGAAACTTGTCTGTGTCTCCCATGTGGAACATATCGTGCATCAGACAGAGCCGCTCTTTGCCGTTCAGGGCTTTTGCTCCAACACCCAGGCGGTGGAAGTTGTTCAAGATGTCGGTCTCTACATGGTCAAGCCGGGGCTTGGCCTGCTTCATGGAATCCGCCTCGATGCCGAAAGTCAGGTACTTGGTCTTGGTCAGACCGTTGTTGCCCTTCTCCAACTGGGATTTCAGCATCTGGCTGTACTCTGCACGGACATCATCGAAGCCGTCTCTCTGGTAGGGGATACGGATGCTCTTTTCAAAGCTCTCCGCATCGGTGTTCATATTCATAAAAGACAGCTCAAAGTGGATGGAGCTGTCAAAGAAGTTCAGGAAGGAACACCACTCCTCGAAGATAGCGCTCTGGTCTTCCTGCTGGGCCAACTGATAGTTGATGTCCTGGAACTGGATGGTCTTGGTGTAGTAGTTGCCCCGCACCCGGCAGATGCCGTCCGGGAACATCCGCTCAAAAGGGATGGACTGCTGCGCCGTTTTCGGAACCTTGCCATCCGACCGGTTCCGTTCGATCACTGCCCGAATCTGCTTCTGCTCTTTAGGCGTCAGATTTGCGGGCAGTTTTACGCTTTCCGGCGTTTTCTTCTTTGCTGACAATCGCATCTACCTCCTTATACACTTGGTACTGCCGCATCAGGGCGGCGTAATAGCAGTCCGTCTGATAGGGGCGGACTTTTGGTCGAATGAATGTTACCTGAATGAACTGGTGCGCGATCACTTCCAACGGCTGACCGTCCTTTTCGTACATGGCGAGCAGGAACAGGGGGAGCATGATAACGATCATGCCCATGGTGGCAAGGCTTGCGTTGCCGATGCTTTTCAGGGCAAAAAAAGACGGCACTCCGATGAGTACCGCCGCCCCAAAGCACACAAGCTGCCGTTTGGTCAGGTTGAACAGGATTTTGCTCTTTACCCGTGTCAGGTCACGGGGTACGGATACATAAGCAGCCAGATTGTCTCCCTCCTTTCCGGGTCAGTGTGCATTCATCACTGACTTTGCGAGGCTACCGGTTTTGAATAAGGTGAACACCAGCAGCACGGTGTAGCCGACGATCCCCCACAGGGACGCGATAATATCATCCGAAATGCTCACAGACTGAATTAACACCGCATAGATACCCACGCACACCATAATCAGGAATCCCTGGAACCCCAAAGCGATGAGGGAGCGCAGGTAATTCTGTCCGATCTGGCTCTGCTCCCGGTTGCCGAAGGTGGCAAAGGGGATGGGCGCAAGGCTGACCATGAGGTAAATCTCCACCATTCTGCCATAGACGATAACAAAAATGACCGCACTCAGAGCGACCATCGTGAGCTGAATGATAAAGGACTGCAAAAACAGCCCCAGCAGCGGCCCCAAGTCCATCTCCAGCAGCGTGGCCTCCAGCGTCTCCAGCATTTCAGCGTCCACAGCGGTACTTTCCGAAATCAGGCTCCCGCTGGAATTGATCACGCTCTGGGCCACGTCGAACACCGCCATTGTGATATTGAAGCAGTTCGTAATCAGCATGACGGCGACGAAGGTCTTGAAAATCCACTTGAAGA
>MSHH01000035.1:8390-10583 GCA_001941075.1 Oscillospiraceae bacterium Zagget6
CGGAAGCCGCGCCCGCAGCCGTTTCATCAGCCGAACAAGCCGGAGAGCAGGGGGACGAGGGTGGTGCCGATGAGAGCGACCCCACCACCGGCCATCAGTTGTTTCATTCCTTGTGATTTGGCTCCGGGGTTGTCATTGCCATAACCTTCCAGCAGGTTGATAGCACCCCAGATGCCCAGGCCAGCGCCCAGAGCGACGACGAGGGTCTGCAAAACGCTGATCGCAGAGTTGAAAAAGGCCATAAATAATAATCGGAAACCGGAATTGTAGGATGTTTCGGGTCGTTTTTGTCAGAAATCAGCAAGGCAAGCCCCGCTTTCTCGCAAGGCCCAAATCCGGTCTCCTCTCCTTTCCTTTTTAGATTTTTGAACGATACGCCTTCTGACTTCTGCCCTCCCGTCAGGGGGGACTGCGGATTCTCATACGAGATACCTCCATTTCATTTGTAGCTGTCACCGGCGGGCGACAGCGGTTGTTGATTAGACACAAAGAAGCCCTCCCCGTTGTCCCGTTCATCCACGGGCGGGGAGGGCTTTCTGCTTGCTTACAGCGCCGGTTCCTTGTGCCGGGCGGCCTTCAGCGGGGACGGTTTTACGGCTTTTGCCGTGTCCGTCTTTTTGGCGGAGAGGTCGGAGAGCACCGAGTCCCGGTTTTTCTCCTTGTACGCCTCCAGCATGGCCTTCAGTTCCGTGTTGGGAACCGTTCTGTACTCCCGCTTCCAGATGCGTTCACCGTTGATGTCCTGCCCCTGCAAAACGGAACGGGAGAGCCGGGTAGTGCCGTCCTCCGGTAGCTTCATCCAGACGCCCTTGCCGAACTGGTTTTCATGGACCCGGTTCGGCGTCGTCAGGAAGGACTCCCAGGGGCGTGTGTCCATCGGGTCCCGGTTGGGAATGTCGATCCGCACCAGCTCCGTGCCGGACTTGGACGTAAACGGCACTCCCACCAGGCCCTTGCCGAATTTGATGGTGATTTCGGCGGGTTTGTCGTTCTTTTCTGGCATTTCATACCTCCTATTTTCAGTCATTGGCCGATTTGTGCTTTTGCTGGGTCACTGCTTCCGCAGCGTCCACGTCCACCACGGTGAAAACATCGTCCTTCCGCAGCCGCAGCCGGTGGTTCAGGTACTTTTCGATGTCGAAGGTGTTCTTCCCATCGTAGTCGGCGGTGTACCTGTAGTTGGGGTGCTGGGTCAGGTCGTATTTGTCTGAGAGAAACGGCCTGACGCCCCTGAGCTGCAAAATACATTTGCCGCCGTCCAGCACCGCCAGCTCATCAATAGAGGCCAGGTCGTGGCCCAACTTCTGATAGTTGGTGCCATAGGAAGGGCTGTTGCCGCGGGTGTCGGACGTGTTGAACATATCAATGGTTTCCTTGCCCAGCGCGGTGTTCAGTTCTTTCAGGGTGGTGGGTTCCGAGCCGCCCAGGAAGATCTGGCTGTCCATGTTGCCAATGATGGTGTCGGCGTTGTCCTTGTAAATGGCCTTGAACTGGCTCCTGGCCTGCAACACAAGGCAGGCGGAAATTTCACGGCTTCGGATGGTCGCCACCAGCTTCTCCAGGTTGGGGATCTGGCCGATGTTCGCCGCCTCATCTATCAGGCACCGGACATGAACCGGAAGCCGCCCACCATACTCATCGTCCGCCTTTTCACAGAGCAGATTGAAAAGCTGGGAGTAGATCATGGAGATCAGGAAATTGAAGGTGCCGTCTGTGTCCGACATGATGAGGAACAACGCCGTTTTCCGGTCTCCCAGGGTGTCCAGCTCCAGCTCGTCATAGGCGGTGATTTCCCGCAATTCTTCGATGTCGAAGGGAGCCAGCCGCGCACCGGCGGAAATATTGATGCTTTTTGCCGTTTTTCCTGCCGCCAGCTTGTACTTGGAAAATTGCCGCACTGCGAAATGATTCGGGTCCTTTTTCTTCAACTCCTTGAACATCAGGTCAACCGGGTTCTCAAAGTCCTCGTCGTCCTCCCGCACCTCCATAGCGTTGATGAACTCAATCAGAGTAGCGAAATTCTGTTCCTCCACCGGTGCTTCGTAATGAATATAGCCAATGAGCGCCGTGTAGAGCAGCGTCTCCGCCTTTTCCCAGAACGGGTCGCCGCCCTTACCGTCGCCCTTCGTGTTGGTGATGAGGGTGGTAACGAGCTTCAAGATGTCCTTTTCGCTGTGGATATAGGCGAAGGGG